>CAJQPE010000026.1 GCA_905480125.1 uncultured Flavobacteriales bacterium
TAAAAAGGTGTAGCAAAGTGCAAGTGGTTCAGCATCTATATCAGCAACAGGAATGTTTACATAAACAATCTCATTGTTTCCAAAAGGATCTTCATCACCACGAACAGCAAGTCCTGGTTCAAAATCTCTTTGATAAACTAAATGTACTTCAGTGTCAGTAGCAGCAAGAGAAGCAAACACACATTCACCAAGGCCACCTGCACATGTTTGCGGTGTTACATCAACTTGTTGAGACCATGAACAACCTTTATCAGTAGTTTTAGTAATATAGATGTGTCGGAAATTTTGTAAACCTTGATCTATAGTTTCCATGTAAACAGAAGCAGCAACATAAATATCACCATCATCTCCTAAAGACATATGCGGAATACCCGAAAGCGAGGTAAAGTATTCGCCACCTGTCCAAGCACCTGATGCAAGTGATACACCACCAATTTGTTGGTCACCATCTAAATCTAATGCTGCCATGATAAGAACAGCAGGGTTTTCTCCCATACCTTCATTCCAGTACATAAGACCATTAGTTACAGGGAAAAAAGACCAAGTGTCATCTCCGGGAGTATCATCTATATATCTCATGTTACCATAAGTTACGTGAACCATCCCATTTTCATCAATAATCATCGCCCCAGCTCCATCAGTAGCTTCTAATGTATCGGCAACACCATCTCCATCAGCATCAGAAATTCCAATTGGACCTAATGCTTGGTCGGTGTTGGCAGACGCAGGGTCATAATCAAAACCATGGTTAACCATAGAAGTCCATTCCCAGGTATCACCATTGTCAGTTGATTTAGCCAAAATTGTTGGAACCATGTCTCCCCAATATGCAACAGCAACAATACTATCTCTTACTTGAAGAGTATAGCTATCACCACCCATAGCAGAATAGTTAGAAGCATCTAAACCAGGAATAAACTGTTCTGAAATATCCCATGTTAATCCACCATCTTGTGAACGGTAGTATAACAATGCACCATCAACACCGCCAAAAACTCCTCCACCAAGACCACTAGGTGCTCTTAAAGAAACGTGGTGAATAATAGAACCACCATCAGTTCCCATTCTGTTCCAAACCTGGTCTCCAGTGTTTAAATCAGTTTGACTCCAGCTTGTTGAACCAGGTCCACCATTTTGAATCATAGTTAGACTGCTATTTGGAATATTATGGGCCATGGAAATTTCTTTACCATTAACCATATCTATGTTAGGCCAACCTGTTTTAGCATCCTCTATTCTTGCTGTTGGTTGTGTTGGCGCAGTTGTAGTAGTGTTAAAATTAGTGTAACCAGTACCACGGTCAGCGGCACCTATGTCTCCTGACGTACTATATGTCCATACTGCAGAAAGGTTTCCACCACCATGATTGTGAATACGATCTTGCATTGCAGCATTTGTTTGCAAGTCATAAGTAGTTTCACCTAGAACTATTTCTGTAGATGCTCTTTGAAACGAAGAACCATCAATAGGGTTAGCAGGTCGTTCGCTTGCTGGTTTTGCATCAGCATTCGTCTCGAAACCAGTTATAATTTTTTTGTTAAACACTTTAGCTTGATCCTTTGCAGGGTCTACTTTAGCCATTTTAGTGCCTTGAACTGTTGATTGAGCGAAAGACGAAAGTCCAAGCCCTAATGAAAGTCCAAAAAGTAAAGTTTTTTTCATATTAGATAGTTTAGTTAATAATTAGTAATTTCAAATAAAATTTAAAGACACACAAAAATACAAAAAACTGATTCAGTTTACAACAATAAATAAGTGATTATTGGAGGCTAATTATCAGACTTTGAAAGGTAAGCATCATTTTTTCTCGATTTTAACTAAAATTAATACTATTTGATGTCCAAAATAAAGAATTGCGGTTACATGTTTTATTACAACTAATTCAAAAAATGTTTATCGAATCGGCCTAAACATCTTCCGGAATCGTTACATTTCATTTTGGCTATGAATAGTTATAAAAACTAATTCGACTAAATTTGACCAGGGAAATTAAGGAGTTTCACGAAGATGAAGTATAAAATTAGTGGAATTGAATCCCTTTTTCACCGAGCACTGTATGCTTATAGAAAGTGATTAGCTTTTTTTCTTCGTTTTTCCAGTTGTATTTTTGATAAGCATCGAAAGCTTTTTTACAATAGGTCGATAATCGGTTTTTATCGGTTAGCAATGTATCAATTGCTTCGCTCAGTTTTTTAATTGATCTTTCTTGTATTGTTATACCTGATTTCGTGTCGCGCAATAGGGCAGTAGTCTCAGGTAAATCGACTGCAACGCAAGCGATGCCGTAGGTTAAATAATTAAAAAATTTATTCGCTGGCCCTGCTAGTGTATTCCTCTCGATACTTGTATTAGTTATTAAACCAATGCTGCAATTTTTTAGCTCGTTTCCAACATTTTCATAGGTGAGCCAACCTGTTTCGAAAATGTTATCTTCCAAAGCGTACTCTTTTATTTTACTTAACAAGTAGGCACTTTCTTCATTATAAGTTTCACCAACTATTTTAAACTTAATTGCCGGGTGCTTTGGTTTTAAATACTTAATTACTTCGATAATTTCTTTTAAGCCGCGATCAAATTTCATACTTCCTTCGTGAACAATAATCGGTGTTTTTAATTTTTCTTGATTAAACTCTGGAAAGAATACATCTGAAGACGAGCAGTTGTAAACTACTTCACTTTTTATTTTATGATTGTGGAATACCAAATCTCCCCGAGTAATCTGATTGGCAGATATGAGGTATTTTAATTTTGGTAATAGAATAGTTCTTAATAGCGCGTCTTTTTTATGTGCATTTATCCATGGCTCATGAGCATCATAAATTACTTTGGTCTTAATATTTTCTTCGATTTTTTGAGCAATATAGAGTGATTGTGGCTCGTGGGCATGGTATACATCAGCGTTAAGCCCAATACCTACTTTAATTATCTCTTTGTAGAAGTCACTTTGATTCATCTTATTCAATGTCTTTTGAATCAGGCCTTTTGCATGCGGTATTCCAATAATTTTTATCCCATCGATTTCAATTTCTTTTTCTCCATTAGAGTTTAGAATGTTTCCTCCTAAATCTACAATGCTTCCATCCGGCTCAGCCCCATGTAAATAGTAAACATCGAAACCGTGTTTTTTTAGTGATAAAGCTTCTTTATAGAAGATTCGATCATCTTTCGCGCAATGCTGCACAGCTAGCATGCAAACTTTAGTCATTCGAAATAGGTTTTAGTATCATATTATACGCCTGTTCAAAAGTATTTATTATCGGCACCTTTCGGTGATCAAGTCCAAATATGCTGCAAACTCTTCTAATAATTCCAGGTAGTAATTTGACATGGGTAAGATGCTCTCCCCGCCAACTTTCAATAATTTCATATCCGTGTTCATGAGCAAGATTGTTCCAATAGCTCGGAGGATGAACATTAATATGTGTTGGGTTTGTGTCTTTAAGCCCTATTAAAGGGATGGAACGCAATTCGTAAGGTAATAGCCTTAAAGGAGTTGTAGCAATAATGATTCCATCTGGGCTTATATATTGTTTAACATGCTTAAAAAATACGGAAGGATTTTCTAGGTGTTCAATAACGTCAAAGCACGTAATAATTTCGAATTTAAAATCGAAAGGCCATACGCCATCTTCTATTCTTCCATTGCGAATATCTGCTTTAGTATATCTTCTTGTAATCTCAATAGACTCACTATGCGGATCTAGTCCATATGTTTCAATATCTAACGTTTCTTCAATAAGGTTTAAAAAACTGCCATAACCAACACCAATATCAAGCAATTTGTTGGTAGGTTTTAGAGCAAGATACGACTTAATTTTCTCGATTTTAGGAATATATTTAACACTATGGTAGCTTCTTCCTTCAGGTGAATAAATTTGGTCAATCTTTACTGTATAGGTATGGTTGTTTATGTCTTCCAATTAGCTTTTTGTATAATTACGATAGTAATAGGCTAAACAAATATAGTGAACAAATCGAGCTAAAACTGATGCTATAATAGCACCATATACCCCATGTAAAGGGACTAAAATGATATTACCAATTACGTTTACTACCCCCTCTGCAAAAGCTACATTTCGTATTTCCTTGCCCATAGATTTTGCAGATAAAAATGCGAAGGGAGCACTTAAACCTTGAAAAAAATGAGCAATAGATAAGGGAATAATCAGCAATGCTACTTCTCCATATTCTGGTCCAAACAGGAATGAAACAATGTATTCTCCCATAAGGTAAAGCCCAAGAACACATGCTAAAAGCCAAAAAGAATTATAGATGAATAGTTTTTTTGGTATTTTCTCCATACTTGCCATTTTCTTAAACATGCTTTTGCTAAAAGCACTGCTCATTATAGACATAGGAGAACAAATCATATTTGCTAATGTGTAGAACCCTAGTTGTGAAACGTTAACAAAATAGGTAATAAAAAGCTCATCAAGTTTGAACGTAGTTTGGTTTGCAATCGCACCAGTATAATAGTGCCAGCCGTATTCCTTGTTTTTTTGTATTATTTCTTTTGTATACGCGCCAATGTTATTGAAGATGGGTTTTAGCTGAACTGTTGCAAGCACTAATGCAGCAATAAAACTCAATAAATTGTATACGATAAGCGAGAAAATGGTTAGCGTGCCGAAGAAATAATATAGGGAAATGATAGTAAGAAAAAGACAAGAAGCGAAAACATCGAAAATGGCAACAGGTTTTACTTGATTTGCTCCAATACCAACCTCGCTAACAAACATTTTAAAAGGTATCACAAAACATAAAGGACTTATTATTAATAAAATTTTACCGATTTCTACGTTGAATAGACTATCTACAAAAAAGCTTAGACCAACAATACTTAGGCTAAAAGAAAGCCCAATTAACATGGCGATTATGAGTCCTGTTCCTATAAGTTCTCTACTTCTAACGGCATTTACCGTATTAGCCAGTAAGACTTTGATAGATGTGTAAAAACCAAATCGATAAAAAATAACCAAAAAAGAAGTAAGGCTGCCAAAAAAAGCATAAGTACCATACTCTTCGACACTTAGCATTCTTGTTTGAAGAATTTTAATTAATATACCAAATAGCAAAACGCCAACTTGAGCACCAAATAGTATTCCCGCTTGCTTCACGAGTGCGGACTTTTTAGCGATAAAACGAAGTTCTTGTTGTAAGGTTTTGAGAATCACAAAAACGTATAATTAGCGCCGAATATAAGTAGTATTAAAAATAATGAAGCATTAACGAATAAAAAATTAAAACATTTTAAAAAAATAAATAAATTTGCAACTCCTTAAACGGTGGTTGTAGTTCAGCTGGTTAGAACGCCTGATTGTGGTTCAGGAGGTCGCCGGTTCAAATCCGGTCTTCCACCCTTTAAAAATAAAACGGTTGTAGCTTATTTAGCTTCAACCGTTTTTTCTTTTCCCATAATTTGACTCTAAGTTTACCTTAAGAAAATCAATTGTTAAATTTCATTCCTTTTCCTTGCCTATCTATAAAAATAACCCAGAGAGATAATTAAAATTAATCGAGGAATGCAAAAATAATTTTTAGATCGATAATCAATTTAAAAGATTTTTGAAGTAGTATAAACTTTTTAAAGTTCAGTTTTGTATTTTTGATACAAATTTTATGTAGTGAAAAGTCTATATCTTCTTATTTCATTTATCTTATTATTCTTGTATAATGTAATCGGACAAACTGCAGAAGGATATTTTAAGAGTGCATACGACAAAGCTGAAATAGGAGACAACCTAGGAGCAATAAAAGATTGGGATAAATCCATTGAACTTAATCCCAAGAATTTCAGTGCTTATTATTCTAGGGGTCTTTTAAAATTAGGATTGGGAGATAAAAATGGTGCCTGCTTGGATTTATCAATGGCCGGTGAATTGGGTAAGGCTGAAGCCTATGACTTAATTAAAAAACATTGCGATTTATCTCCCGTTAATGCAATTGAATTTTCTGCTTTTGATTATGTGAAAAGTGCTGCACAAAAAGAATTGCTCGGCGACTATATTGGGTCAATACAAGCTTATAATAAGGCAATTGAACTTGATTCTAATTATGTTGCTGCTTATAATAACAGAGGCATTGCTAAAGGTAATTTAGGCGATTATCATGGGGCAATACAAGATTATAATAAAGCAATTGAACTTGATTCTAAATATGCTGATGCTTATAATAATAGAGGTAACTCTAAACGTGGTTTAGGCGACACCAGAGGAGCAATGCAAGATTATAATAAGGCTACTGAACTTAATCCTAATTTTGCTGATGCTTATATTAATACTGGTAATACTAAACTTGTTTATGGTGACTTTTTAGGGGCAATACAGAATTATAACAAAGCCATTGTGCTTAAACCTGATTATGCCTATGTTTATCGAGACAGAGGTCGTTGTAAATATGATTTAGGAGACACTAATGGCGCTTGTTTAGATTGGTCTAAAGCAGGCGAACTTGGTGATATTGATATTTATGGTTTGATTAAAAAACATTGCAATTAGTTCGTATTTAAGAATTCAACCAACTATCATTAGATGAAAAGGTAAATGTTTCATCATTAGAGGGAACGTTCCTACATAACAGGATATGGAATGAGTACGGAATCAATCTCTATGGCTTTGTTGGGTTCTATTCAGAGGTTTGGTACAACCAAAAGACCAACAAAGTAGATAAAGTTCGGTCGTTTAATAATACATCTATGTTAGAGCCTTATCTCGATGATGTTGAGGTAGATACTTTTTAATTAATTTTGTAGAATGAAAAAACTACTACTATTACCACTTATTGCTATTAATCTATTAGCAACAGCGCAGACAACGGCAATACCCGATGCTAATTTTGAACAAGCATTAATCAATTTAGGTTACGATAACGTGATAGATGGAGGTGTGCTTACTGCGAATATTAGTTGGGTAACGAATTTAGGTGTTTCAAATAAAAGTATTTCAGACTTAACAGGCATTGAGGACTTTACTGCTTTGACTGAGTTGTATTGTTCTGGTAATCAACTAACAAATTTGGATGTGTCACAGAATACTGCTTTGCAGCTTTTGGATTGTCATGATAATCAATTAACAAGTTGGATCTCACAGAATACTGCTTTGGAGATTTTGGGTTGTTATAATAATCAACTAACAAGTTTGGATGTTTCTCAAAACACTTCTTTGACTTCTTTGCTTTGTTGGGATAATCAATTAACAAGTTTAGATGTCTCCCAGAACACTGCTTTGCAGAATTTGGAATGTAATGATAATCAATTAACCTGTCTGAATATTTCTAACACTGTTCTCACTTACTTAACATGCAACGGGAACCCAAACCTTACATGTATAGAGTATGGTGTTAATTTCGATCTGTCCGCCTTAAATTGGTGGGGTGACTCGCAAA
>CAJQPE010000027.1 GCA_905480125.1 uncultured Flavobacteriales bacterium
TTTTTCTATGTGATTTATAGATGTTTCCATCTTTATTCTCGTTTGTGTAAATAAACATGGTACGGCCATCGTCAGAAAGGCCAACGCATTGGTCGTCATGTTTTGTATTAAGTCTAGAACCACCTTTTCTGGCTTTTTCAAAATTTCCTGCTGTATCTTTTTCTGTCATCATAATGTCAGATGCGAAAAACCCATCAAAATACTGGTAGCCACCTGTTGTATTTATTCGTCTGGAAGTAAAGGTGAGATATTCATCATCTTTAGAAACAAAAGGGTAGTAGTCAGGGTATTTAGTATTTACCAAAGGCCCCAAATTTTCAAAAGTTACATTTACCCGTTGATTCATTAGCACTTTTGTCGCCTTGCAATTTCTTATACGCTGTTCTACTTGAATTTTTCTTTTTTCTTTTGCAAATGGCTTATACAGGTGAAACATTTCTAACGATTTATCAATTTGAAAGTTATAGTGATAGGCGAGCGCAATATAATACCATAGTTCATGATTTTCTGGGTCAACTTCATATAGTTTCTTTAAATATTTTATAGCTTTTGACTTGTCAACATTTGAAGATAAGTAAGAAACTCCTATTTTAAATAAGAATTCATGATTTAGAGGATCGCTTTCTAACAAATCCTCGTAGAATTTTATTGCTTCTGTGAAATTATTGTTTTTGTATGCTTTATCAGCATATTTTTCCATAGTATCTTGACAGTAACCCGAAAAATGAGAAAGAAAAAAAATAATGTAAAGGCCAAACGTTCGCATAATAAAGGAACTGTAATTAGCTTAGTAACGGCAATCTATTCGCTATATATTTTAACGTATTGGTATTTTTCATACATTGTTTTATTTTCAAGGTAGTCCCCTCTGTATGCAGGTCCTTGAACAAGAGTTTTTAAATTAATAAAAGTTACTTTATCTTTTCCAATTCCTACTTTTTCTAAGCTTTCAATAAGCATTTTTTTTGCAATTTCTGCTCTTAATTTACTTAATTGATTATTGGAGTCGTAGGTTGTGGTCGGAACCCTTGATGCACTTGATTCAATAGATATCTTGACATTACCTTTGGAGTTGATTTGCCCAGCAACTTTTATTATAAAATTTTGTAGTTCTTTTTCTTTTTCAGGGTAGTTTTTATTGTAAGTAAAAAATTCTTGAAATGAAAGTTTATCTATTACTATCGGGATGAAAGAGCAGTCGTCATCTTTTGTAGCAGCGAATTCTGTATATATGTTAGCTTCGTTTCCTGATTGAACAATTTTTAATTGAGCTCCGGAACATGGCGCTTCACTAATAATTTGTATGTGTATTTGCTTATTTGAAGGAAATTCTATGTATTTAAAATATCCATCTTTATCAATGTTTTCGGTGTAATAAATCGCTCCATCATCTCCAATATATTGAATTTTTAGATTCGACGGAATATCGTCTAAATTTACAAATGCAATTTTTCCAACTTTTTCCGATTCAGTAGATAAGAATTCACAATCTTTATTTGGAAATAAAACAGCTTTTTGCGCCTTTCCTTTGAACAACGCAATCTCAATTCCTGAACAATCTATTATTTTTTTGTCATCATCATAAAGCATGAATAAGTAATTCTGGTCTGCAGGGAGATTTGAAAATGCGAATGATCCGTCACTCTTTCTTATTGCAGTATAAAGCAGATTTCCTTTATCACTGAAGCATTTTAAAACGAGATTCCCAGGAATTTTTGCGCCAAGCGATTGAAATTTAATAATCCATTCTTCAACAGCTTTATTATCAATTTCTTTTGCAGTTAATGTTATCGGGTCGAGTAAAATTTCTTTATCAATTTCCTGATACTGAGATCCCATAGGGACATAAATGTTTTCATTGTAAAAGTCTTTTCCTTCTACTTCATAAGAAATATTATAGTTCTCTCCAGGCGGTATAATGAACACGAAACTCCCATTTCTATAGCTAGGCCTACTTTTTGCAACTAGTTTTCCTGTTTCATTATCTGTTAAGTTGATCACTATATTTTCTGGTAATGTATCCCCCTCATTAACAGTTACAAAACCTTTTAAAAGAGTCAACTCTTTTTCAATTGCATCATCTTGAAGAACAACAAATATATCCATATCGCCATACGAATCGTTTCCTCCGTATGAAGAAAAATAACCTCTCTTGCCGTCTGGTGACGTAACGTATGTAATATCATCATGCGCGGTATTAATAGGATATCCTATATTAATAGGGGTGGACCAAGTGTTATCTGTTTGCAGTTCTGTTACAAATATGTCAAAACCTCCCATACTGCTATGACCTTCAGAACTAAAATGAAGCGTTATTCCGTCTGGGTGAAAAAAAGGACTTTCTTCGTTATATGGCGTGTTAATTGGTGCGCCAACATTTTGAGCTTTACTCCATTCACCATTAGGCAATTTACGGCAGACATATATATCTGTGCCGCCAAGCCCACCTTTTCGGTCACTTGTAAAGAACATTGTGTTACCATCAACCGAAATTGACAAGTGATCTTCATTAGCATCAGAATCAATTTCTTTACTAACTTGTTCAGGTTTAGACCATTTTTTATCTGAATATAGTGAGCTTTGGTAGATATTTCCATCACCGTCTTCATCATGATAAACATAAAGCGTCTGATTATCTGGTGAAAGGCCAATAGATGCTAGATGATGATTAACTCTGTCGATATTGATTAGTTCTGGTTCAGACCATTGTCCATGCTCGTCTTTAAATGCTAAGTAAACATCCTCGAAATAATGTCCATCGTGCATGTCTTTATATTTAATGTTTGAACTATCTTTTCTAAGTCTGCGAGAGGTAAATACAATTTGGGTTTCGTCTAGGGAAAGAACAGGACTATGTTCTGAGTATGCAGAGTTTATAGCTATACCTAAGTTTTTAATTTCCACATCAATAGGATTCTGAAGTTGAAATTTCGCATTTTCACATTGTTCAATTTGTCTTTCTGCTTCTGCTGAAAGAATATGTTTCTTGTTTACAATTTCGATAAAATTATTGAAGTATGTAATTGCAGAATCTAACTCGTATTCAATGTGATACAAATGAGCCAAGTAAAATAAAGCATCTGGTTTAGAGCTCGTTTCGCCTGATGAAAAAGGGTCGTAGTTATTGTTGATATCTTTAACAGCATTACGCAGGTATGGTAAGCCTTTTATCTCTTCGGTAGGTTCATTATAGTAGCATAAACCAATCTTGTAGTTTACATTGTTGTTTTCCGGTTGTTGTTCGTGAAGTTTTAGCCACATTGGTAAAGCCAAAGCGAACCAATTATCTTCCATAAGAATACTTGCTTCTTCAAAACGACTTTTAAAATTATCTTGAGCAAATAAATTAACGCTAAGCAGAAGCGATAGAACTAAATATAGCTTTCTCATTAAGAGTTTCTAAATAAGTTTATTAGACTATTAAACAAAGTTATTTTTTTTAGTAATTAAATGGCTTTTTAGATTAAATTTCTCGAGTCACATCAAATTGCTCTAGGTAATCAGCAACTCTTCTTACAAATGATCCGCCAAGTGCTCCATCCACAACACGATGATCATAAGAGTGCGATAGGAACATCATTTGTCTTATACCTATTGAGTCGCCTTGTGGCGTCTCGATAACAGCAGGTTTCTTTCGAACTGCACCAACAGCCATAATAGCAACTTGGGGTTGGTTGATGATAGGTGTTCCCATAACGTTTCCGAAGGTGCCAACATTTGTCATTGTATAAGTTCCCCCCTGAATTTCATCTGGAGTTAATTTTCCGGCACGCGCTCTATTTGCCATGTCGTTTACTTTTTTTGCTAAACCGGTAAGGTTGAAATGATCAGCATTTTTAATTACCGGAACAATAAGATTTCCTGAAGGTAAAGCGGCAGCCATGCCCACATTAATATCTTTTTTTCGAATAATTTTATCATCGTCTAAAGAAACATTAATCAATGGAAAGTCTTTAATGGCCTTTGTAATAGCCTCGATAAATAGAGGGGTGAAAGTAAGTTTTTCGCCTTCTTTTTTCAAAAATGCATCTTTAACACTGTTTCTCCAGTTTACCAAATTGGTAACGTCAACTTCGACCATCGAGGTAACATGTGGTGAAGTATGTTTTGAATTAACCATATGATCAGCAATAAGCCTTCTCATCCTGTCCATTTCGATGATTTCTACATTGTCTCCATAACTTGAAGCGGGTGTTACTGATTGGACATTTTGCTTGGTAGAATTTGTATTTGAATGTGTTTCAATTCTATTCGCGTGAGAATCTGAACCATTATTATTAGTTCTGTTTTCTACATAATATAAAATATCTTTTTTTGTTACTCTTCCATTGTGACCTGAGCCAGATAAAGTATCTAATTCAGTAATTTCAATCCCTTCTTTAGTAGCTATAGTCCTAACTAATGGGGAATAGAATCGCTCGCTTCCTGGTGCCGTTGAAATTGCCACGGCATCGATATTTGCATTTGGTTGAAAAGGTACTTTTTCTGAATCAGCTATGACCGGCTCCGCAGCATGAACTTCAGCTTCTAGAATTTTTTCGCCTCCTGTAGAAATAATTGCAATTGGTTTCCCTACTTCAACAACATCACCTTCTTGAACTAGAATCTTTGCAATAACTCCATCTTCTGTGGCAGGAACTTCTGAATCAACTTTATCTGTTGCAATCTCGACAAGCGACTCCTCTGATTCTATAGTATCACCTTCGGCTTTTAACCATTTAGTAATTGTTGCTTCGGCAACACTTTCGCCCATTTTAGGTAACAAAACTTCTACTTGCGCCATGTCTTCTGTACGTTTGTTTTTACGTGTGCAAAAGTAACCTAAAAAATGATTTTAACAACTGAAATTAAGGCTATGAATAAGTTTTACTTATCCACAATAAAATTAGTTACCGAGCGATTTTAAAGATTTAAGCAGTATGTTGAAATCTCTTTTAGACGAATAATTTTTAGCATATGCTATGTTTTGCTCATTGAGAATATCAGCAGTTATATTTAATTCAGGGGTGGCATCTTTTGGTGATAAAATACCAGGTTTTAACTTAGGTAGTAATGTGTTTTTAACACTCATGTTATACCCAATTATTGATTTATGACCAACTATTGTTTTGAATAGATTTAGAAAAGTGTTAGAAATCGAGTTGGTTTTTTTTATCCATAAAGGAAAAAGTAATACTAGGATAAAGCTACAAAAAACATCAAAAATGATTTTTTTTCTGCTGTTTTCCGATGAATTGATTGAGTTTGATTCCAATAACTTGTATACATCACCAGTAATATCAATAGAACTACTTCCTATAATATACTCTCTGTTTTTAGGCGCAATTTTATATTCGAGATTGGATTCTGAATGTTTGGCCATTGTTTCAATTATTTCTTGATTACTAACGTCTAATGAACAAAATATTAATTCATTTATCTTAAATAACTCTAAGCCATCATTTAATTTATTTAACGGTAGCTGAAAAGTGTCAATTATTTCTAATGAACTAGCTGGTTTAATTGGAATAAATGCTTCGATTTCAATTTCAAGTTTTTTAAGTAGGTTTATTATCCTATCCACCTCGAGGCGTGTTCCTGCAATTCCAATTCTCCTCTTGGTCGTGCCAATAAGTTGGTATTCCTTTAGGTTAAATACATGCAGTAATAATCTTATTTTCATGGTGATGAAAATTGCCCAAGTGCACCCAATTAGTGTAAGTGCTCTTGAGAAGCGAACTGACTCATCTAATAAAGAATAAAATATCAGAATGGCTGCTGAGCCTATCAATATTCCTTTTAAATTTTTGAGCAGGTTAATTGGCTTGTCATAGCCGCCGAAGAGAAAATTTATAAATATCCAGATAAAGCCATATATTGGAAATATGAGTCCGACAAGGCTATTTTCATAAGGTATTTCCGTATATTTATGATATATCTCTTTCGCAATAAAAAGGCCTATTACGATTCCTCCAAAATCCGTAATGGGTAAAAACAATTTAGATACCAACCGCTTCATCAATGCTAAAGCTGCACGGAAATATATAGCTAGATTGATAATTAATGAAAATGTTCCAGCGTTGCTATCTGTGAAATGTTTTTTTGCGAAAATTATCATCGCATTGTAAAACACAAAAACATAATTTATACTAGTTTTTTTTGTGCTTTCTCCCTTATAGTGAATTATTTGTGCTTCAGGAAAATATATATTTTTATAACCTCCTTGTTGTATTCTATAAGATAGGTCGATGTCCTCACCATACATAAAAAAACTCTCGTCAAGCAAGCCAACTTTGTCAAGCGTTTCCCTGCGCATAAGCATAAATGCACCGGATAGAATGTCTACTTCATGAATAGTATCTTTATCCAAATAGGTAAGGTGGTATGCCCCAAATTTTTGTGAATTTGGAAACAAAGTAGATAGGCCAAAAATCTTGTAAAATGCAACTTTTGGAGTCGGTAATCCACGTTTCGATTCAGGTAAAAACTCACCTTTTCCGTCAATCATTTTGACGCCCAATCCACCAATTTTAGAATCAGAGTCCATGTGAAAAACAACTTTGTTAAAAGTATCTTCTTCAACTGCGGTGTCTGGATTTAAAAGCAGAACGTATTTACCAATAGATTTTTTAATAGCAAGATTGTTCCCCTTAGAAAATCCCAAATTTTCTTTACTCTCGATAAGCTTTACTTGGGGGAAATTGGAACGAATCATTTCACATGAACCATCTATTGAGTTGTTGTCGACCACAAAAACTTCAGCTTCAATATCGTTTAAAGCGGCAAAAACAGAAGTCAAGCACTGTTGCAGAAAGTACTTTACGTTGTAATTAACTATGACAATCGATAACTTCATTTTGATACTGCGAAAGTATAAATCAAACTCTTAACGTCAGTCCTTTCAATTTTTATATGTTTATGCTTTAAAAGAAATGAGAATGAATAAGTATTTAGTAGGTGTTGTTTTATTGGGACTTTTTGGATGCAATAATAATACAGAAACATTATCAAGAACTAGATTTGAATACCCATCAACAAGAAAAGATACAACTTTAATCGATTCATATTTTGGTGTAAAAGTTGCCGATCCATATCGTTGGCTCGAAGACGATAATTCCTCAGAAACAGGGGCTTGGGTGCAATCGCAGAATAAGTTGACCTATGATTATCTTGGAAAGATACCCCAGCGAGAAGCTATAAAAGAGAGATTAGCAGAGGTATGGAATTATGAAAAACAATCAACTCCATGGCAAAAAGGGAATTATTTATTCTACTACAAAAATGACGGAATACAGAATCAAAGTGTATTGTATTATGAAGACACGGAATCAAAAAAAGTAGACATTCTTATTAATCCTAATGAGTTTTCTGAAGATGGAACTACTTCTTTAGGAGGGGTATCTATTTCTGATGATGCTAAATATGCAGCATATATGGTTTCTAAAGCTGGTTCTGACTGGAAGGAGGTTTATGTAATTAATATCGAAACGGGAGAGAAAATGGATGACCACATTGAATGGGTTAAGTTTTCTGGAATGAACTGGCAAGACAATGGCTTTTATTATGCTAGATATGATACTCCAAAAGAAGGCGATGAGTTTTCGGCTTCTAACCTGAACCACAAGGTATACTACCACGAATTAGGAACTGAACAGAATGACGATAAATTGATTATGGAAAACCCAGCACATCCAAATTGGAATTTCGGGCTGAGTACATCTGAAGATGGGGCATTCGAATTTTTGTGGATAAGCGAGTCCACTAGTGGTTATCAGTTGGCTTTCAGAAAAAAAGGAGATACAGAGTTTACCTACATAGATACCACTTTCAATCATGAGTTTAGCATTGTCGATAATGTTGGAGATATGTTGTATGTATCAACTAATCTCGGTGCGCCTAAAAATAGGTTGGTGAGAATTGATGCCAATAATTCGGCACAAGAAAATTGGGAAACAATAATAAAAGAAGGGGAATCAGTTTTGCAAAGTGCTAGTCTTTGCGGTGATAAATTTATTGCCCAATATTTAGTAGATGTTTCAACTCAATTGTATGTTTTCGATAAGGAAGGAAATCATCTTGGTGAAATTACGTTGCCAGGAATAGGTATCGTTTCTAGCTTTAATAGCTCAGGGGAATCTAGTAAAGCGTTCTATTCATTTCAAAATTATACAACTCCGTCAAGTGCTTACGAGTTTGATGTTGCCACAATGGAATCTTCTTTGTATTGGAGTCCAAAAATTGATTTTAACTCAGATGATTATCAATGTGATAAGGTATTTTACAAAAGTAAGGACGGGACTAAAATACCGATGTTTATCACTTATAAAAAAGGAACGGTTATGGATGGATCAAATCCGACTTTTTTATATGGTTATGGTGGTTTTAATATTTCTAAAACACCATCATTTAGTGTTGAGAATACAGTATTTCTCGAAAATGGGGGTATTTATTGTGTTGCAAGTATTCGCGGAGGTGGCGAGTATGGTGCCGAATGGCATAAGGAAGGAACGAAACTTCAAAAGCAAAATGTCTTTGACGATTTTATAAGTGCGGCAGAATATTTGATTGCGGAGAAGTATACAAATTCTAATAAATTAGCCGTTCATGGGCGCTCTAATGGAGGTCTTTTAATAGGAGCAGTAATGACCCAAAGACCAGAGTTGTTTCAAGTTTGTTTACCGAAAGTGGGTGTGCTTGATATGTTACGATATCATCAGTTTACAATTGGCAGAGCGTGGGCTGTTGACTATGGCTTGAGTGAAAATGAGGACGAGTTTAAGTATTTATACGGTTATTCGCCTTTACATAACGTGAAAGCGGTTGATTACCCGGCAACTATGGTTCAAACTGGTGACCATGACGATAGAGTTGTGCCAGCTCATTCGTTTAAATTTGCGGCAACTCTGCAAGAGCATAATACAAGCGATAACCCTATGCTTATAAGAGTAGATGTTAACGCAGGGCATGGATCGGGCAAGCCAGTTTCAATGCAAATTGATGAATTTGGAGATACTTGGGCCTTTGTGTTTCATCATTTAGATATGGAAATAGTCGGTGAAAGACATGAGAAATAAGATTAAAGAGAAAAGATAAATATGAAAGTGATAAAATTGATTTTGTTGGGTTCTGTATTCGTTTTCGAGATAGGATGCGGAGGAGACGAACAAAGTAAAGCCCCAAAGATGATTGAAATTAATTCCGATAATTTAAGTGAAGAAGCTAAAGTTATCACTAAAGAAATAGCACAAGAAACTCAGAACAAATTAGAAGAACTGGAAGAAGATGCAGAAACCTCAAAGAAGAATATTAAAGAAAAAACGAAGGTATTAATGGATGCTCTTGATGCTATGGAAAAAGAATTTGAAACGAACGAATAATGAAAAAGCTAATAGTAACGGTAACCATTATCGCCTTAGCAATAGTTGTTAATTCTCAAAATGATAAGTTGGACAAGGTGTTCAACAAAATTGAGAAAGGTGTTGACAAAGGTGTAAAAAAAGCGAGACGTATTTCTAAGGAATTACGAAAAGAATTAAAGCCAGTTTTTGCTAAAATAAAAGAGGAATCAAAACCAACTATAGATAGAATTATAGGAGAAGCCACTAATGTTTACGATAAAGGGGAAGAGTTAGCAGGAAATGCTGTAACTCGACTTGAAGAAGCTAAAAAGACATTGGCACACGATGTAAAAGAAGGTATTGTTAGTGTTGATGAAAAACTGCGCAGAGAGGAACGTATTGAGGCGGTGCAAAGAGCTATCGATAATCTTAATGACTCTATTAAGGAAGAAAAAGAAAAAGTGAAGAAGAAAGCTGAAGAAGTTTTTAGTTAGAGTAACGGAGCGTCAGTGAGGATGTTGAGAGTGGGAGCGTATTTTTACTGGTTTTTACTCTCAACTAAATTAATGTCAAATGTGACCAGCGAATCTTGGTTGTTGTAAAATCGTTGAAAAGAAAACAAAGAAGTATCACTAGTTTGAATATTAATACTCATTCGCAGTTTATTTAGTTGATAATATACTCTGGCATTTACTTGAGAATTTCTGTAGTTGGAGCAATTGAAGCATGTGTCTGAATACATCTCGTTATTCTTTTGGATATAGTTAGTAGTGAACGCCATTTGAGGTAAAGCACTACTATTCCAACCGATCTGAATATCAGCTTGGCTATCGTTCAATTTACTAATTATCACATTCGCACATTGTTCATGATAGGGAGTTTGTTGAACAAGGCTTGTTACGGAACCTGCATCCTGTTGACATAAATAAAAGGTGCCAATGAAATTGTCGTATTTTCTTCCCTTGTTGCAGGATGAAAGGCAACAAAGTACAATAACCATTGATACAATTTGATGGTATCCCCTCTTCATCGTTATTTTAATTTCCTAATCTTCCAACCAATGAAACCTATCCCCACAGTCATTACTGGGCTAATTAGGTTAAAGAAGGCGTAGGGCAAGTAGGTTCCAGTAGCTACTCCCAGAACTCCTGCATGGTACGCTCCACATGTATTCCAAGGAATTAATGCAGAGGTAACAGTACCTGTGTCTTCAAGGGTTCTGCTCAGCACTTCAGGAGCTAATTTCCGTTCTTTAAATTCTTCCGCGAACATTTTTCCCGGAACAACAATAGCTAAATATTGATCAGAAGCTGTTAGGTTAAAGAACAAGGAAGAGCCAGCAGTTGATGAAATCAGTCCCCCATCTGATTTAATATAACCAATTATGGAGCCTGTTATCTTTCTTAGCATACCTGTAGCTTCCATTGCTCCGCCAAAACTCATAGCACAGATAATTAGCCAAATGGTATTTAGCATGCCGGCCATCCCTCCAGTGCTAAGTAACTCGTTTATCATTTCATTGGATGTAGTTACTGAAATATCGGTTGTCATTGCGTCCACAACGGCCTTATAGCTTGCAGTAATAAAATCATCAGATATACCGGCAACAGTTTCAATAATATTAGGCTGAAATATTATTCCAAAAACACCTCCTAATATGGCTCCAGCAAGTAATGCAGGAACAGCAGGCACTTTTTTTATTATCATAAAAATGACTCCTACAGGTACTAAAAATAACCAAGGGGTAATATTGAATTTTTCTTGTAAGGCTAACTGTAACTGAACTATGTCATCAGAATTGCTGCCACCATCACTGCTAAATCCAATAAATAAAAATAAAATCAATGTAATCGAAAAAGAAGGGATTGTAGTGTACATCATATATTTGATGTGAGTAATTAGATCGGTTCCTGCCATGGCTGGGGCAAGGTTAGTGGTATCGCTTAATGGCGACATTTTATCTCCAAAATAAGCTCCTGAGATAATTGCACCAGCAATTAAGCCTTCACCTAAACCATAAGCTTTTCCTATTCCCAATAAAGCAATACCAACTGTGGCAACAGTTGACCAAGAACTTCCTGTAGCCAATGAAACCACGGCACAAACAATACAAGTGGCGAACAGAAATATACTAGGGTTAAGCACTTCTAAACCGTAATAAATCATGGCAGGCACAATTCCGCTCAGAAGCCAAGTTCCAGCAAGTGCTCCAATTATTAATAAAATAATTAGGGCTGGCATTGCCGAGCTAATACTCTTAACTATACCATCAAAAATTTCTTCCCATCTGTAACCAATTCTTCCAGCAATAATTGCAGCTACCGCAGCTGAAAATAAAAGGGTCATTTGATTGGAACCCCCCAGTGTGTTATCACCATAAATAATTCGGTTCAAAACTAGAAGAGTAATGAGAACTATAATTGGTATAAATGCTTCCAAAAGAGTAGGGGTACGCTTGGTGTTTTCCATCTGTGAAAAGTACGAATAATTAATAAATTAAAATGGGAGATTATTCAGGTCAACGTTCCCACCCGAGATAATAATTCCAACCTTTTTACTTTTAAATTCTCCTCTTATAATTGGGGCAAGAGCTACTGCACTTGATGGCTCAATTATCATTTTCATTCGTTCCCAAACCAATCTCATAGCATCAATGATTTCTTGTTCATCGACTAGCACAATCTTTTCTACAAGCTCTTGGATAATTGGGAAATTTTGGTCGCCCAATTTCGTTCTAAGACCATCAGCAATAGTGTTTGTGTCTTCGTTGTCCAAGATTTCCCCAGCAGCCAATGAACGGAATGCGTCATCAGCGCCTATGGGCTCAGCACCTATTACTTTGCAATATGGATTGAAATGATGTGCAGATAGCGCAGTGCCAGCAAGTAATCCCCCACCACCAACTGGTGTAATAATTACGTCTAGATTTTGGTGATTTTGAAGTAATTCAATTGCAGAGGTTCCTTGTCCAATAATAACTTCCATCTGATTAGAGGGATGTAATGGTGTAGCTCCAGTTTTCTTGATTATAGTTTCAACGGTCAATTCGCGCGACTTAAGCGTTGATTCACATTCTGTGATGACACCTCCATAGCCTTTTACCGCCTGTTTTTTAGGAAGTGGTGCATTTTCAGGCATAACAATGTATGCTTTTACGCCAAGTTTTAGCGCAGCCAAAGATACGGCTTGTGCAAAGTTCCCAGATGAGTGTGTGATAACACCTTTTACTTTTTCTTCGTCAGATAATTGAAGAATAGCGTTAGCCGCACCTCGCATTTTAAACGCTCCCATTTTCTGAAAATTCTCGCACTTAAAAAATACTTCAGCACCAGAAATAGTATTGATCGTTTGTGATGTTAACACAGGAGTATTATGAATGAAAGGAGCTATTCTGGTCGAGCATTCAATTAGTTCTGTTTTGGTGGGAATCATTTGTTTCGTTATAACACTACAAAAGTAACATCAATTAACTTCTAACTTAAATCCAACCCCATGAACGTTGATAATTTTTATTTTTGAATCAGCTTTTAGATATTTACGAAGTTTCGAAATAAAAACATCCATACTTCGCCCAAGAAAATAATCATCTTCTCCCCAAACTAATTTTAATGCAGTTTCCCTTTCAAGGACCCCATTTCGATTGATGCATAAAAGTTTAAGCAGTTCAGATTCTTTCTTAGTAAGCAGTTTTTTAGCTGTTGGATGGTTCAATTCTAATGATTGCGGTTTGAATTCGTAATCTCCTATAAAATGAACATTGACGTTATCTTTTTCTCCTTCATAAGAGCGTTTAAGAATTACTTTAATTCTAAGTATCAGCTCTTCCATACTAAATGGCTTGGTAATATAGTCATCACCACCGAGCTTAAATCCTTTAACTCGATCGAGCTCCATTGCTTTGGCTGTCAAGAAAATGATTGGAATTTTTTTATCAGTTTTACGAATGTCTCTAGCTAATGAAAAGCCATCTTGTTCTGGCAGCATTACATCGAGTAAACAGAGATCAAACTTACTTTGCATGAAGGTTTCGTAACCTGATCTCCCGTCAGTCTTTAAAGACACTTCGAATCCAGCCTGCAATAGGTTATCTTTAACAACAAATCCCAAATTGGGGTCGTCTTCAACTAGTAGTAAATTATATTTCATAATAGAGGAAGTCTTAAGGTAAACAATGCTCCGTTTCCAAGTTTACTATCAACAGTTATGGATCCATTGTGCTCTTCAATCATTGTTTTAACATAGTACAAGCCTAATCCAAATCCCTTTACGTTATGTATATCTCCTGTTGGTACTCGATAGAATTTGTCGAAAACAAGCTTTATATTTTCTTTGGCTATTCCCAGTCCATTGTCTTTTACAGTAATTTGTATGGAATTAAGTATCGATTTTGTCGCGATAGTTATTCGAGGTTCGGATTTGTGGCTATACTTAATTGCATTGTCCATAAGGTTTTGAAAAATGTTGGCTACGTGTATTTCATCAGCCAATATTTCAAATTTTGTTGCAGATAAGTCAAAATTTATGATGGCATTTCTCTCTTTAAATGTTAATTTAAAACTAGTGGCGATGCTCTTAATCAACCGATGAACATCGACTTTAGTCTTGTCGAGAGTAATTTCTTTATCGAGCATGGCAATCTGTAATACTCGTTCCACCTGATTTTTTAATCTATTATTTTCACTATGTATTATTTGAGCATAACTAAGTAGTCGTTCTTGGTTACTAATAATTTCAGGTTTCATAAGGACTTCAGCAGAGAGTGAAATTGTTGAAATTGGCGTTTTAAATTCGTGAGTCATGTTGTTGATAAAATCGTTTTTGATTTCAGATAATCTTTTCTGTTTTAATATAACTGAAATTGTGTAAGCGAAAAAAACTACTACGACTAACAAAAACAATGAAGATAATAGCCAAAAACTCATTTGACTAATCATCGCTTTGTTTCTATTTGGGAAGTATACTCCGAAATAATGCCCATCTCTTTCCCACTTAATTTGCGGTGCTGAAGTCTCTGAATTGCTCCCATCAACAGCCAGCATTATTGTTTTTTTAAAAATAACGGAATCAGAGAAACAATCATATATACCATATTCAAAATCGATATTTAACTCTTGTTTTAAAAACTCATTTTTAAGTAACGACTCGAGGTAAAAAGGATTTAAGGTATCGTTAATAGCTACTTGAAAGTAATTTTCTGTTACCTTTTTAATTGGGTCAACAAGAAAAGAAGAATCATTATTGTGGATTAGAATCTCTCGCCCTACGTTTTTTAAAGCTTCTGTAATATCATGATCGAACTGCTTTTGCTCTAGTTTATAGGCTTTGCTAACCCAAAATATTTGCGTAGTAACTAAGCCAATTAATAATACACTAGCTAAAACAATAATTATTCGAATAGTATTGCGATTCACAATCTAAAAGTACGAGAAACGAATATAAGGGAGAGATGATTTAACAGAATTTTAACAGCTCGACATATACTCGGTGAACTGGCAACCCCATTACGTTAAAATAAGAGCCTTCAATTTTCTTAATACCTATCTGCCCGATCCATTCTTGTATGCCATAGCTGCCTGCTTTATCGTAAGGTTTATATGTGTCAATGTAGTAAACGATTTCATCATGAGTAAGCTTGCCGAAATGTACAGAAGTAGTATCAGAAAATGTATACTTGTTAGTCATAGATTTAATCGAAACTCCAGTAATAACTTCATGAGTTTTATCAGAAAGCTTTTTCAGCATATGACTTGCTTCGATTTTTGTTGACGGTTTGCCTAAAATTTCTTTATCAATACAAACTATTGTATCCGCAGTAATAATGATTTCGTTGCTTTTGGGTTTGAAAAAAGTCGATTTTAGATTAGCTAGATACTCAGCAACCTCTTTATTTGAAAGTCCATTTGGATAGGTTTCATCTAATTCTTTAGCAAAAATATTAAAATCGACATCCAGAGATGCAAGTAATTCTTTTCTTCTCGGGGATTGAGACCCGAGAATTAGTTTTTTTCCTTTCAGTTTTAATTTTTCTTTTAGCACTAGAAATTTTGCTGTTCCATATACTGTCGAAGAATTTCAGAAAACAGTAACGCATATAAAATTCCAAAAAGAGAAATGGTTTTATTAAAATTACTTGCTGAAAGGTATTGTTTTCGTTCTTTGCTTTTAAATGTTATGTAAGTTGTATAAATAAGAGGAACGCAAATGAGAATTGCAGCATAGGAAAGCGAAATCTTGTCTCTTAACACAATTTGTTGGACAATAGTTACACCGATAATCACTAAGAGATAAAGAACCGCAATTATTATTTTAGCTGCTGTTGTTCCCCATTTAATGGGTAGTGTTGAAGCTCCATAAACTTCGTCCCCTTCTATATCTGCCATATCCTTCGTTATTTCTCGAGCAAAAGTCATTAAAAAAGCAAAAACAGCGTAGCCAATAGTCCAATATGCAACATAGTTAAAATTAAAATCGTAAGCTTCTATTAGCTGCGCATACATCAACTCAAGATCTCTGTTTAGAAGAGGAACTTCATATAGCCCAACCATAAGAGGAATTAGAGCCGCCATCATTGCAATAATAATATTACCAGCGAGCAGATCGAATTTGAAATTAGTTGAATAAAACCATAGTGATAAAATCGCAAAAACTTGAATAAAAGCTAAGTTCCAATTTCCAACAACATATGCAACATAAACACCAATAGTGAAACCAAGTATGTTCATAACAATATGGGCTCCCATGGCAATTCGCCTTTTTATATGCTTGCCGATAATTATTTTTTCAGGTTTGTTAATTCTATCAATTTTAAGATCAAAATAGTCGTTAATAACGAAGCCTGCTGCAGCAATTAAGACTGTAGAAAGTGATAGTAAAAAGAAGTCTATATGCGACATCACTAGATCAAAGCCCTTTGCCTCAACAAGTGGTTTAATAATAAAGTACCTAAGAAGATATTGCGTTAAAGCAATAATTATTAGATTTTGAATTCGTATTAGCTTTATGAATGGTATAATTAAGTTCATTACCAACCGTAATCTTTAAGTTTATCACTTTCAGTAGAGGTGTCAAACCATTTTTTTTGAGATTTTATAACCATTTCTATAGCTTCACGAACGGCACCGTGCCCTCCTTTTTTAGTAGAGATAAAATGCGATATTTCTCTAATTTCAATTGCGGCATCAAGTGGACATGCCGGAAGAGCAACTTTTTTCATAACCCCATAATCTGGGATATCGTCACCCATATAGAGGATATTTTCTGTTTTAATATCGTAAGTAAGACAATACTCGTCAAGCGTGCTAAGTTTGTCATGGGAACCAAGATAGACATCATGAATTCCCAAATAGGTGAAACGAGATCTTACAGTTTCTGATCTTCCGCCACTGATGATAGCAATATTATAACCTTTTTTTTTGGCTAAATGAAGTGCGTAACCATCGCGAGTACTCATCCTGCGAAGCTGCTCGCCATCGGGCATGATTACAACTTGGCCATCTGTAAGTACCCCATCTATATCGAAAATAAATGTAGTAATTTCTTTTAATACTTCTAAATAGCTACCCATGATATTTATTGATAATACTTTCTGAAACGAATTTATATAAATTGTAGTATTCAGGATTATTCTCAAGCAATTTTAAGTGTTTTTTAATCACTTTTTTATCGTTTCTGATTGCTGGACCGGTTTGCATTTCTTTTGGCGAAAAACTATCAAGTTGCTGAGTCGATTCAATAATTAATCCCTTAAGTATTGAGAAATCAATATCGTTTTCAGAAGTTATCTCTTCCGCGATTCCGTATAAATAATTCGAAAAGTTATTAGTGATTACAGCAGCCATGTGAAGATGTTGCCGCTGCTTGCCGCTAAGGTGAACTATTTTATTCGAGAGTTTGCTGAATAGATCTATTAAATCCTTTTTAGTTTCTGAGTTAGATGATTCTATACAAAAAGTGACATTAAAGAAGTTTATTGAATGTTCTTTTTTTATTGATTTGATGGGCCAAACTACACCTATATTATTACTGCATCTTTTAAGAACATCTATGTCCGTTGTTCCAGAGGTATGTATCACAATTCCTTTACTATGCAGAGAATTTGCTATTTCTTCTGTAAAGTCGTCATTTACAGCAATAATGATTAAATCAACAGATAAATCTAAATTATCAATGGCCGCAATAGCTTTTGCTGAAACTTGAATTGCTAACTCGTTCGCAAGGTCAATGGTTTTAGATAGAATTTGAACAATAGAAACTTCCTTAGTATGTAACGCTTTTGCAAATTGGGTAGCTACATTTCCAGAGCCAATAATAGAAATAGTTTTTATCATTTATTGGCTTGCATTCGATTAATCATAGCAATAATGCAACCCGCCATAAAGAGCAAACAGCCAATCCATAGAATATTAATCATCGGAAATTGAATTGCTTTCATAACCATGAAGTCTTTTTTGACACTGTTTTTTTCTCTAACAGAGATTTCATATTTGTTTTCTGATGGAATTATTTTGTTTAAAGAAAGAATTACTCCTGCTTCTTCCAATTCATGTGGCATACTTAATACTTTCCCCGCATCTATATTTTCAATAACATACATAGGAGAAGCTTTAGAAATATTTCCAATTTTATCGATTACAGAAAATTGAGCAATGACTTCTATTCTAGTAGAGTCATTAAGACTATCGATAGAGACTTTATTGTTAACAAAAACGGAATCGAGTTGGTATTTGAAATTACTCGTAAAAAATGATTCACCGACCTTCATTTCTCTGGTAGCTAATTCTCCATATTTTTCAGGGTCAGTGTCTTTAGGCATGCTTAAATCTGCATAAGTAACATGAGTGTATATGTCTTTATACAAGAAGTGCCTTGTATCAGGTTCAGCAACGTTACCCATTCGTGGATTTAATTGAATTCGCGGAGACAGGCTGAATTCGGTGATATAATCACCATCTACCTTTTTCATATATTCGACATCGTAAAAGATGTTGACGCCCTCTTTTCTTTTTCCAATGAATGTAACGTAATAATTCTCTAGCTTAACGGTGTCGTTTTGATATAGTAAAATATTCTCGTTGTTTTTTATGTCGCCTAAACTTTCTAAATCTATTGAGGAAGAATTTTCTGAGATAACGATACTTTTTGAAGTAGAAAGCAGAGCGCCAAGCATTATTAAAGCAAAGCCAATATGTGCTATGGAAGAACCTGCTTTGTTGATGTTCCCTTTGAGAATTCTTACTAAGTACTCTATATTTCCAGTAATTGCAAACATTGCCGAGAATAGCATTAAAATATAGTAAGGGTTTGCATAATCGAAAGCAAAGACGAACACCCCTGTTATTATTAAAGCCGAAAGAGATGAAATGGTTAGCTTTCGAAAAATAGCTTTCCCATCACTTTTTTTATACTTCAAAAATTGAGTAAAAGCAATCATACAGGTTATTACGATAACCACGGGTATCTGAAAAGAATGATAAATATCAAAGCGTTCTTGAGCACCAATATCTAAAGCCATTTTGGTTCCAAATAGCAAGTTGATAACTGGCTTAGATGTCATTATTGTGATGTGAATAGCCGATAGTGCTAGAACTAATGTGCCAACAAACATCCAGAATTCACGAGATGAAAATGCATCATCTTCTGCCTTGGGAAATTTCTTCAAATTAATGAAAAACATAGTTAAGCCTAGAGCAAAAAAGAACATCAAATACGAGAGGAGGTGCCCGTACATGCCTAAATCCGTAAATGCATGTACTGACGATTCTCCAAGAATTCCGCTCCGTGTCAAAAAAGTAGAGTAAAGAACTAAAATGAATGTAAATATTGTCATAGCGAAAGTTGTTGGGGCAGCATTTCCTCTTGTTTTTTGTACATGCATGACGTGCAGTGCTCCAACAAAAGTTATCCATGGAACAAGAGATGCATTTTCAACTGGATCCCAAGCCCAAAACCCACCGAAACTTAGCGCCTCATATGCCCATGCACCACCCATCAATATGCCAATACCTAGAATCATAACACCAAATATTGTCCATGGTAGAACTGGCTTTATCCAGCCTTGATAATCTCGTTTCCATAATCCAGCAATTGCGTAGGCAAAAGGCACTAGTGTAGAAGCAAATCCGAGAAATAGCGTTGGTGGGTGAATAGTCATCCAATAATTTTGTAAAAGCGGATTAAGACCTCTTCCATCTAGTTTTTCGAGATAATTTGCACTAGAAAACAATGGTATATTCTGAAATTCAGGATGCTCTCTGAGCAGAATGGTAAAGGGATTACTTCCTAGTTTGTAGTCGAATATAACAACTCCTAGAATCATTGAGGTTAAGAAGATTTGTACAGATGTAAAAACCGTCATCACGGTTGATTCCCAGTTTTTAGCGCTTCGAATAAGTAAGTTGCCAAGAATTACATGCCAAAAAGACCATAAAATGAAACTACCTTCTTGTCCTTCCCAAAAGGCGGAAAAAACGTATCGAAGAGGTAGCGACTTACTGCTGTGTTGCCAGATATAATGATACTCGAAGTAGTTGTTCATTAGCATGAAAAACAACATGCCAACAGCACCAATAACACCAATAGAATGGATTCTGAATCCTAAACGACCAAGATCTCTCCAGCTGTCCTTATGCTCCTCTTTTTCTTTGGCACTCCTTAAATATGAATAGGTGCTTAACAAGGCAGCTACAAATGAAATAATGACAAACAAGTTACCTAGCTGCCCAGCCCAAAGATGTTCTCCAATGTACTCCATTAATCAGTGTAAACTTTTTGGTTACCATCGTTATATTTTGATGGGCATTTCATAAGCATATCAGTAGCATGAAATTCTTCGCCTACAGCTTTTCCTTTTAAAACTATTTCTTCTGATCGTTCAAAGTCTTGCGGTTTACTTTGATTTAAAACTACTTTACATTCTTTACCTTCTTTGTCTGTCATATAAAATGACATTAGATTTGGATCAACTTCTGGTTCGTAAACCAGCTCTTTTTCTTTATTGAAATAACCTACTACTTGGATTTTTGAATCTGGATTATCGAAGGCTTCAGCAAAGTTTCCGTAAGTACTCGCATTTCCAAGTGAAACTGTAATTAACCCAATGGCAACTGCAATAATTACAATAGCTATAACGTGTGTTTTTTTCATTTCCTTTTTAAGTCTTTCTCAAGTTTACTCACTTTTATGTCGATCATTACTGTATATATAACTAAACCTATAAATACTGTGCAAAGCACAGCAATAACAACATAAATTTTTCCACTTTCTAGCAATGCATCTGCCATTTCTATTTCACCAGGCTGAGCATTAACAATGCTGCTGATAAGAAAAAGTGAAAGTACGGTTAGCGACTTTAGTAATTTCATTAGATATTGTTATTGATTAATTCTGTTTCTCTTTGATGGCTAAGTTTCTTGATACGCACTCGAATGTTTAGAAACCAGACTCCTATTAAAGTCCAGCCTATAATTGCAGGGTAGAAAACGGTTCGCATAGTATTATCAATATCCAAATCACTAAAGGTTCCGTTGCCCCCGTTCCCTGGATGCAAAGAATCTGTCATTCTGGGTAATATGTATAAAAACACAATTAGTAGAATAAAAGCGAAGATGTTGTATACAGAGGATACTTTGGCTCTTTTTTGTTCTTCGTCCATTGAGTTACGGAGAACAAAATAGGCTAGGTAAATGAGCATTGTAATTGCAGCTCCATTGAGCTTAGGGTCATTTACCCAAGGCGCACCCCAAGTGAAGTTTGCCCAAATCATTCCAGTCAGAATACCAATTGATCCAAACATTATTCCCAAGTTTGCCGCCTCGGATGCAATGATATCGTGATCTGTTCTCCCCGTATTTAGAAACATAATACTATAGACCCATGAAACACCGCACAGAATAATCATCGAGAACCACATCGTTACATGGTAAAAAAGGTTTCTAATAGATTCATGCAGAATTGGTAAAGCAGGAACTTCAATTAAAAAACCGAAAATAATAGTATAGAGAACTAATATTACGGCTAGTATTTTCCACCAATGCTTCATGCGAAATTAATCGCGCCAAAGATACGGAAATAATAGATAAGAAAGGGCTGTAATTAGAGCATTTAATGCTAGTAATACGATAATATATTTGCCATTGACTGCCCACCCTAAGTCGTCAATCGCATTTTTGGAAGCGTGGATAATAGTAATCAATAAAGGCAAAATGATGGGGAAACTTAATGTAGCCATTAAAGAAACGTTATTGTTTGTTTTGGCAGCAATTGCGGAGACTAAAGTAAGTAAAGAAGCAAGCCCAATGGATCCGGCAATCGCGACAATAATGAATTGCTTTAAATCCCCTATAACATTACCAAGAAATAAACTGTAGAAAAAAGTAGTAGTCAATGTTAAAATGGCTAATAAGCCAGAGTTATATATGATTTTGGAAATAATAATTGCCTTTGGGTTAGTTAGCGTATAAAGGTAAAGAAGCTTACCTTGTGATTCTTGTGCAAAACTTTTTGAGATCGCATTTACAGAAGCGAAAAGCACAATAATCCAGTATAGAGCGTTCCATGTTGGAATATCTACAATAGAACGAAATGATAGGTAGCAAACAAATGTTGTTGAAATAACATACAACAGAATACCACCTATGGCATATTTTTGCCTAAATTCTAGCTGCGCTTCTTTTTTTATAAGAAAAATTATGTCATTCATTTTTATGATTGACTTATTAATTCTTCAAGAACTTCCTCTTTAGATTTTGTGTTGGGAAAGTACGAAAGTATTTTATCCATTACTTCTTCCACTAAAACGTCAGGACAAGAAGCGCCACTAGTTAAAACTATGGCCAGTGGATCTTTGATTGGTAAAAATATACTAGAAAATTCATGTTTTTTATTTTTGTAATCGAAATGATTAATCTCGTTTTTTGACAGGATCTCTTCAGCGGAAGAGATGAAATATGTGGGAAATTTTGTTTCACATAATTCTACAATATGAGCTGTATTACTGCTATTATAACCCCCGACAACTAGAGCTAAATCTGCATTTTGTTTTAATATCTCGTTAGTTGCAGTTTGATTGTCATTTGTTGCATAACAAAGTGTATCTCTAGTGTCGGCAAAATTGTTTTGATAGTTATCTGCTCCGTATTTTTGGATTACAGCTTGTTTAACTAAATCTGCAATTTCTTGAGTTTCGGTGGCTAGCATTGTTGTTTGATTAACAACGCCTATTCTTTCTAAATCTTTATCAGGATCAAATCCAAATGAATATTTTCCGCTGAAAAAGGCATAAAACTCCTCGGATGATTTATGACCAGAAATAACCTCAGTAAGAAATTGTGTTTCTTCTAGGTTTCTAACAATTACTGACGGAGAATTAGCTGTTGTATGAGAAAAGGTAGCCTTGGTTTCTTCATGGGTATGTTTACCATGAATAACTACAGAAAATTTATTTTTCCCAAGTTTTTTTGACGTATTCCACACTTTTTCAACGAAAGGACAAGTAGTATTATATTGTTTAGGCTCAATACCAATCATCTTTAGCCTTTTTTCAATTTTAACAGTGGTGCCAAAAGCTGGGATAATAACGATATCTTCTGAAGTCAATTCCTTCCAATCGATAAGTTGATTTCCATCAGTGTCCATGATAAATTTGATTCCTCTTCCGATCAAATCTTTGTTAACAGCAGGATTGTGAATCATTTGACTTAAAAGAAAAATACGTTTATCTGGATTTTCTTGTAATGCCCGATAAGCTATTTCTATTGCATTTTCAACACCATAACAAAACCCAAAATGTCGAGCAATAAAAAAATGAACTGGTCCAAAGTTTAATACTGTGGCTGTTCTGTCTTGTTTGCGTGGATCATTTTTTTTTCGCAAATCCTTTAGCTTAGAGATAAAAGAGCTCTTATAATAAGTGGGTATGTCAAACGACCTCATAACAAATGCAATGATACAATGAATTAAGATTTAAATCTCTAATGTTTTTTCTTACGAAATTTCTTTTTTGTTTTTTCGGTTGATTCAGAAACTAATTCTCCATCTACAATTATCGCCCCTTTTATTAAGGTATTGGAATCTATTCCCGAAAGTATTTCAATGTTTATTCCGTCTGAGAGCCCAGTTTCAACTATAACTTTATCGAATTCTTGCTCTCCAGTTTCAATTTCAACGTAAACTGAGTCAGATGCGAATTGTAACAACCCCTCTCTAATTGCTAATACATCTTCTCTTTTTCCAAGCACAATGTCGCCATTAGCGCTATAACCTGCGCGAATAAATGTACTGTCTTTTAGTGTTACATCAGCTTTTATTTCGAATTGTATTGCACCTGCCTCCTCAATTCCTTTTGGTGCTATGTATTCTAGTTTAGCATCAAATTTTTGATTTTCAATTGCGCCAACAGACAGAACCAATGCCATTCCGATTTTGAGTTTACCAACTTCTGACTCGTCAATTTTACCTTCAAAAACCATGGAGCTCATATCTGCGACCACAGAAATAGTTGTGCCCGCATTAAATGTATTGCTTTCAATAACTGAATTGCCTTCTTTCACAGGAACATTAAGCACCATGCCGTTAACCGTAGACTTAATTAAAGTATTTGATGCTGTTCCAGCAGATTTTATAACTCCCTCTTTAATTAGCTCGAGATTATCATTTGCTGATTTTAATTCTTCTTCCGATCTGTTTTTGGCTAATGTAAATTTTTGAAAATCGGCTTCAGCAATAACTCCATCTTCGAAAAGTTTTTTTTGTCTCTCGTAATCTAATTTAGTGTCTTCTAATGCAATTTTCGCTCTATCAACTCTCGATTCAGCATTTCTAAGGTTCACCATATTAGGTATTATCTTAATCTTTGCGATTAATTGTCCTTTTTTGATAACATCGCCAGCTTCAACATATAGCTTTTCTATTATCCCCGAAACTTGCGGCTTAATCTCGATTTCTTTTCTTGGAACAATAGATCCGGTTGCTACAGTTTTGTTAATGATGGTCGTTTTGAATGCTTTTTCCGTGCCATAAACAACAGGCTTTTGTTCATTTTTCTTGTACAAATAAGAAAGTGTGTAAGCAAGTCCTCCCAATGCTGCAATGATTATGGTTACTAAAATAAATTTTCTCATTTTTCTTTATTTAATCTTCAATTTAAAAATAGGTTTTGGCTTATTCTTCACGAAGTGCTTCTATTGGTTTAATTCTTGAAGCTCTTATTGATGGAATTAAACCAGCAACCATTCCACAAAATATTAACACAACCAGCGATTTGACAGCAATATTAAAATCAATTTCAGGATTTTTGAAATATTGATCAGATACATCAAATGCTGACATAATTGTACTTGCATTTTCGAGTAAAGCTACTCCTAAAACTAATCCTGCATATCCAAAAATAGCTGTCAGCGAAAAGGCTTCCATAATAACTTGTCTAATAATTAAATATGGTCTTGCGCCAAGAGCGCGCTTAACTCCAATTTCTTTTGTTCGCTCTTTTACTACCACAATCATAATGTTGCTTATCCCAATTATGCCCGAAATTAATGAGAATACACCTACAATCCATACTACTAGATTAATTAAACTAAAACCTTGGTTCATTTTTTTCATAAACTTTCCTGCGGTAAAGGAGCCAAAAGCCATGCTGTCTTCTGGATCTACTTTGTGTCGTTCGGCTAAGTATGATTTTATATTTGCTTCAACAGACTCTGGAGGTACGCTTTTGTTTGCTAATATTGAAAACCAGCTTACTTTGTTACCGTAATTGTATGCTTTTGTGAAAGTTGAAAACGGTATGTAAATTGACTCTCCATCTCTTCGAGACATTCTTCCGTTTCCAGATTTAGTCATGCCAATTACAGTATAGTGTACACCTTGAATACTAATACTTTTTCCTATCGGATTTTCTCCTCGATTGAACAAAACTTCATAAACTCTGTCACCGATAACACATACTTTTCGCTTATCTCGCATATCGAATTCATTGATAACACGCCCATAACTTAACTCCAATAATTTCACTTTAAAATAGTCAGGTGTATCTCCCATAACTGTAAAAGAACCAGATTTTGTTCCCCTAGATATATTATTGTTGTCACCATAACCTCCTAATTGATTTCTAGGGGCTATGATGTCCACGTGTTTAACATTGTTTTTTATAGCACCTGCATCTTCGAAAGTAAGTTGAACTCGCCTTCCCGGCTTAAACCCAGCATAGGCTTTTGAGGTAGACATTGCCCAAACATAAACCGAATTGGTTGAGAACCCTTTCATATCGCCTGTTACACCATTTCTTAATCCATTACCCGAACCCAACATGATAATTAGCATAAACATACCCCAGAAAACACCAAAACCCGTCATGAATGACCGAAGGGGATTTTTCTTCATAGAATACCATATCTCTATCCAATTATCAGAGTCAAACATTATTCATCTCTTAAAGCTTCAATAGGTTTTATGCTTGCCGCTCTTATGGCCGGAATTAATCCAGAAAATGTTCCTGAAAGAATAATAATCAAGGTTGATAGTATTGCTACAGAAAAGTCTATTCCTGGATTATAAAACATTTCGTTTTCTTCTTGCATAAGCGAGCCAATAAATTCCATAAGAAAGATACCTCCCATAAGACCAAATATGCCAAATAATCCTGTAATCAGAATTGACTCTTTGAGTATTTGTGCAATAATATTTCTTGGTGTTGCTCCTAAAGCCTTTCTTACACCTATTTCTTTGGTGCGTTCTTTTATTACAACAGTCATGATGTTTCCAACACCCACAATTCCAGCTATAATTGTACCAATACCAACCATCCATATAAAGGTATTTATACCCCCAAAAATATCAGTGAATGTTTTAAGACTTTCGAAGTTGTTCTCAACATATAGAGCGCGTGGGTCATCTGGATGAAATCTATGAGTGAAAGCTATTTTTCCTCTTAATTTTGAAACTAAATCGACGCTCTGTTCTGCGTTAACATCTTTTAAAGTGAATAGGATTTCATCAATTTCATCTCCTCTGCCATAAACCTTTTGTGCTGTGGAGATTGGCAGGTAAATATTTCCACGCTGATTTTGACCCAAATCTTCTTCAAAAACACCAGCAACTAAAAACGGAATTTCGTTAATAAAGATGTATTTACCTATAGGAGACGAATTGCCAAATAATTCATCTTTAGATGAAGAACCAATTACAGCTACTTTTCGAAGTCCATCAATATCGGAAGTGTTAATGAAACGGCCATCTGTTACAGTTCTAAACTCAATTTCTTTGTGCTGAGGATGAATGCCTTTTAGCCGATAAGAACCTTGCTTTTTATTGTATTTTACAACCCCGCCTTTCCATCCACCTACTCTGACCTCACTGGATATATATTCTATTTCAGGTATGTAGTTTTCTAATGCGGCATGATCGTTATTGGTAAATTGAATCTGTCGCCCAGGTTTAAGACCCTTATAAGGGATGCTAGTTTCATATGCGTTTAGAAAAATACTATTAGATGCTTCATCCGCGAATCCTTTTCTGTATCCATTTTCCAGCCCCTCACCAACACCTAGCAATATCATTAGCATAAAAATACCCCATGCAACGCTGAGACCTGTAAGGAAAGTTCGCATCAGATTTTTCCCAATGGTATTTAATATTTCTTCCCATGTGTCGAGATCAATCATTGGTTAAGATGATTCTATTCGTCCATCTTTTAAACGAATAATTCGTTGAGTTTTTTCAGCAATATCATTCTCATGGGTTACAATAACTAAAGTGATACCTTCCTTATTTATTTCCTGTAACAAACTCATCACGTCTTGGGAAGTTGCTGAATCCAGAGCGCCAGTTGGCTCATCGGCAAAAATGACTTTAGGTTTGGCAATCAATGCCCTAGCAATAGCAACTCTTTGTTTTTGACCTCCAGATAGCTCGTTTGGCATATGGTTAGCCCAATCTACTAGTCCAACTTTGTCAAGGTAATCAAGAGCAATTGCATTTCTTTTTTTTCGACTTATCCCTTGATAGTATAAAGGAAGAGCTACATTCTCAACTGAATTTTTAAATGAGATTAGATTAAACGACTGAAATACGAATCCTAGAAATGTGTTACGAAATTCAGCAGATTTTCGTTCTGATAGATTTTTTACTAAAATATTATTAAGGTAGTATTCACCAGCATCATAATCATCAAGAATACCAAGAATATTAAGCATAGTGGATTTACCTGACCCAGAAGATCCCATGATTGAAACCATTTCACCTTCCTTAATGTGAACATCGATATCTTTCAATACATGGAGACTATTTTTCCCCATTTTATAAGATTTGTTAATCTTCTGCAGTTTAATCACAAAACGAATTTACTAAGGAATTATCAAATTAGGAGATAAAATATAATGGAGGGCAGTGCTTCTGATAAGTGGTTTAAACGCGTGATGAAGTTAGAAATCAAAGAATGCTAGACATTAGATGATTTTATTAAGGTTTATAACCGTAAATTTGATCTAATGCGAAAATTAGGTGCAATATTGTTACTCTTCTTCTTCTTAGCCCCAACTTTAGGTTTCTGTGTGCATAAACACTATTGTGGAAATTATCTAAAAGAGGTAAATCTATTTGTTGATGCAAATGAAGACAATTGCTGTGATGATTGGGAAAAGGTAGCAGATTGTTGTAATGACCAAGAGTATGTTTACCAGCTAGATTTAGATTATTCAGCAAATAATTCTTTTAAAGATTTATTGCCAAACTTCTTTCTTTTAAGTGTGAGTCATTTTTCTTCTTTTGTATTTGAAAAAGATAAGAAATTTTCATCTTTTTTATATTATAAACCACCTATTTATTCTAGCGATATACCAATTTTGGTACAGTCATTCTTGATTTGATTTTAGATAGTTTTTCCCGTTTTCCGTGGAATTCTTAATTGTCTATTATCATAAAAATCAAGTAAAATGAAACATCTATTATTTATTACAATTTTAATCTTAGCCTCATGGATTACCAATGCCCAGTATATAAATGGGCATATCGATGAAGAAGATGAAACACCAATGTTTGGGGTCAATGTCTATTGGGCTGAAACGACCATTGGAACTACAACTAATTCCAGCGGAAAGTTTATTTTATTGGCTCCAAAAAAATATCCTGCACTGCTTGTTGCCAGTTTTGTAGGTTATAAAAATGATACAATAAAGGTAAAATCAAAAAATCAAGTTATCCATCTGTATATGCACAGTAGTTTAAATCTGAATGAGTTCATAGTTGAGGAGCGAGAAGATGCAACTAAATTAAATACAATGAATTCGATTAATATGGAGGAGTTGGGTGCTAATGAATTAGGTAAGGCAGCATGTTGCAACTTGTCCGAAAGTTTTGAGACGAATGCATCAGTTGATGTAGTTTATTCTGATGCAGTTTCTGGAGCTAAAAAAATTCAGATGTTAGGTTTAGATGGTATTTATACTCAATTGATGTTTGAAAACATTCCTAATGTTCGTGGCCTGTCTTCTCCTTATGGGTTATCTTTTATTCCAGGGACCTGGATAGAGTCGATACAAATAACAAAAGGAACAGGTTCTGTTGTAAACGGATACGAGCCAATAACTGGTCAAATAAATTTAGAATATTTAAAGCCAGATGAAGCGGAAAAAATTTATGTCAATGCATATGGAAATTCTATGGGGCGTGCAGAGCTTAATTTGCACTTGTCCAGAAAGTTAAATGCTAAATGGAGCAGTATTTTATATGCGCATGGAAGTAATTTAAGTATTAAAAATGATCATAATAATGATGGTTTTTTAGATACACCATTATACAATCAACTGAACGTTTTTAATCGATGGAAAAATACCACAAAAACACGTATGAGTCAATTTGGTTTTAGAGTATTATTTGATGACAAACTTGGTGGACAAATTAATTTTGATAACATAGAATCCCCATTTAACGAAAGCTATGGTGTTGGCATAAATTCAAAGCAGTACGAGTTTTTTGGTAAAACAGGTTTTTTATTGCCAAGCAGACCAAATGCAAGCATCGGGCTTCTTGCCAATATAAAACGTCATGAGCAGGTTTCGTTTTTCGGTAATTCTTTTGGTACCTCAAGAAATTATGTTGGTGAAGAAAATAGTGTCTATTTCAATGCAATTTATCAGGGGATATTAAAAACTACTGATAATAAGATTAAGATGGGCCTTAGTTTTATTGCTGATGATTATAAAGAAAATTTCAACGACTCATCTTATTCACGAACTGAATATGTACCGGGTGTTTTCGGAGAGTATACATATTCGCGTGATAAGAAGTATTCTTTGGTTCTTGGTTTGCGAGAAGATTATCATAATTTATATGGGTTAAAAACTACTCCCCGTGTTCATTTTAAATGGAACTTTAAGGAGCGCTCTGTATTTCGTTTAACGGGCGGTAGTGGTTTTAGAACACCAAATGTAATTGTAGAAAATGCGTCTGTTTTTGCTAGCTCACGAAAATTAATTGTTGAAGAGGTATTGTTGCCGGAAGAAGCTTGGAATACTGGTGTGTCTTTAATTCACAAATTTCAAATATTAGGGAGAGAAACATCAATAAGTACCGACTATTATTACACTTTTTTTACAAACCAAGCGATATTAGATTTAGATCAAAATGCACAAGAGATTCATATATATAATTTGGACGGTCAATCGTATTCTCACAGTTTTCAAATCGATTGGATGATTGAACCCCTCGAGCGTCTAGAGATTAAAGTTGCTTACAAGCATTATGACGTAAAGTCAACATATAATGGAATTTTGAATCAAAAGCCTTTGGTTCCAATGGATAGAGGACTTATTAATCTTAGCTATGAAACAAGCAACACGAAATGGCAATTTGATGTAAATGCAAAAATATTTGGTCAAAGCAGACTTCCAAATACTGCTCAAAATCCAGTAGAATATCAGTTAAGTGAGTATAGCGACGAATATTATACGCTAAGTGCTCAAATTAAGAGACGATTCAAATTAATGGAATACTATATAGGTATAGAAAATGCACTGGCATACAAACAACCTAATGCTATAATTGCCGCAAGTGATCCTTACGGTAATTATTTTGACGCATCTATGATATATGGGCCGGTGAATGGTCGAGTTATATACGGTGGTGTTAGATTTAAACTGAAGTAAAACAGCTTTAATTTTAACCATAAAGTTCACCAATTATAAATTTAGTTAACCATTCATGGAGTTAATTGTTATTCTAAAAGATGATAGCACTCCAAGTGGGAAATTAATGACAAAATAAATCTGCGACCTTAAATGTTAAAAGTATTTACTTTCGGAAAAATTAAAATTATGATTAAGATAATAAATCTGTTTATTCTATTGGCGCTGGTTCCTTTTAGCTTGATGGCGCAAACTTCCGATAATATTGACTTTTGCGGTGTAAATGCTCAAGATGGTCAGCTAATTAAGCAAAGAATGCTTGATAATAGAGCTAGCATTGATAAGTCTGTTATCGATCAACTTAGGGCAAGTCGATCTATAACCTATATACCGATTACTTTTCATCTAATAGGAGACGACAATGGCTTAGGATATATGGATTTGGATGATGTTTTTAGACAAGTCTGCTCATTAAATGAACTATATAGTGCTCAAGACGTTCAGTTTTATGTCAATTTTCCTTTTAGATATATCGATAGCCAAGACCATTATGAAGACATGGATAATGCTTCAAGTAATTTTTTAACTCAACAAAAAGATGCTAATTCATTAAATATTTTTGCGGGACCATCGATATTAAATCAATCTGCTAGTTTTTATACTCCTCAGGGAGATTGGTTATTTTTATTAACAGCAATGGCTCAAGGCGATGCAACTACTCTGGCGCATGAAATTGGTCACTTGTTTACATTGCCGCATACCTTTGTTGGTTGGGAAAGTATAGATGCGAGAGATTATGAAGGAGGACCTTCACCTGCTTCTTTAGGAGGATGGTGGTCAAGTGATGTTGAGTTGGAGACTAGAGGTGCTGGTAAGAATTGTAATTCAGCTGCTGATGGTTTCTGTGATACTCCAGCAGACTATGTTTCTTATAGAGCCCCATGTCCAATGACAAACGATTTAAGAGATCCGACTAATGTTGCTATTGATCCTGATGAAACAAACATTATGAGTTATTATTTTGACGAATGTGTGTTTTATTTCTCACAAGAGCAGCGAGATGCTGTCATGACAGATATAATCAATCGAGGCTGGGATAATTTCAACCCCCCGGCTAGTTTGGTTAATTTAGATGGTGCGATTGCAACACAAAATTCACCTATTAATCTAGATACAGTGGGCATACCAATCAATAATGAATTTACATTGCAATGGGATGCCGTAAATGGAGCAGAAGGCTATTTAATTACGCTTGCAAGAACTCACGCTGTTGCACCAGTTAATTTAGAAGTGATATTTGAAGAAATGATAATGGGTGAAACTACAACTAGTTATGTTATCGATACTACATTACTTTCTAATCCTGAACATTATAGGTGGAGAATTACACCAATAAATAGTTTTAAACCATGTGCGGATTTTGGAGATTATCAGCGCTTTTATGTAAGCGGAACAAGTAACGCTGACGCAGGTGATAGTAATGGAAATGGAATTTTTGATGAAGGTGAAATAGCAGGAGATATAAACGGTGATGGTACAATTGGAACTGGAGAAATTACTGGAGACACCAATGGTAACGGAGTAATTGATGGTGCTGAGGTATTGAATGATGCAAACGGTGATGGTGTTTTTAACGAGCAAGATATAAATGGAATAGGCTCTCATTCTCAATTGACAGGCATAGAACTTTACCCGAACCCAGCTAATAGTTATATAACGATTGATTTTGGTAGTAGTAATGACATTAACCAACTAGTGATAGTGGATATTTCTGGGAAAGAAGTGCTGACACAAGAGGTAAATACAACTGCTCATCAAGTAGATATTCAACGATTAAGCTCAGGAGTGTATAATATTTGTTTGAGTAATGGAGCTAGATTCGCTTATTTCAAGTTTGTGAAATTGTAGAAGGTTCCTACTCTTTAATAAATTTAAAAGTGGTCAACTCTTCGTTGTTGAACAGTTGAAGAAAGTAAATCCCAGATTTCAAATGATTTATTTCTAGGGTTTGGTGTGTTGAATAGCTACAATTATGGACAGTTTTTCCTTGAACATTGATAACGGAAAGTTCATAAGTCGCATTTGCTTCCAAACCTGTAATTGCAAATAATCCATTATTTGGGTTGGGGTATATAGTGATTGGTGTTTTGAAATTAAAATCAGATAAACCAACGTTGCAGGGGAAACTGTTTACTTTTTGATAGAATGTTAGTTCTATAGTCATAGTTGTACTTATTCCATCAGGACTTCCATCGTAAATCCAATCATGGTAATCGTATATTTTACCAAGGCCAAGTGCATATTTTTTCTCAACTTTATCATGGCTTCCTCCAAGTGGTCCGAAGTAACCATCTAAATGTCTTTTATAATAAGACCAAATTGTGTCATTACAATCGATAATGGGTCCGTAAGTTATAGTGTCAGCTCTAATGTCCTGATCCCAAAACCCATTGATAGAGCTTAGTATAGAATCAATTTCCTCTGAACAATTTGTGTTCCAGTCAGATATGTGTTGGTATATGCAGCTGTCAGGAATAAGTTGCCCAGCTGTATCAAATATTGTGTCTGGCCAAAATGAGATAGTGTCATATTGAGTAAATAGGAATGGAAACCCATTAAAACTAACAGTCAAAGAATCAATTCCCGCACTGTTTGATTGCCCACCATTCCAATAACACATTTGTGCTGTCTCAAAATGGTAGGTAATGTAATTTCCGTTTGTCGTTTTACTCGTAACTTCTTTTAGTAAGTTACAGCCCATTTGATTATCATAATTGATGTAATACCCATACTTATCACCAACTTCAAAATCCCAAATTTCACCCAAAGTAGGCATATTCTGCCCCGTTAGAATAAGAGAAGAGCACGTAAGAATAAGTACCATTGAAAATCTTTCCATTCTTCAAATGTATCACGTTTCCCCCAACAAAAAATCGTTAATAACTAATCTCTTACTTGCTCAAGAGTGATTTAATTGCTGGTCATATTTGCAACATGGCAGCATGGTTGATCGCTAGTTTTATTGTTGGATACTTTGTAGTACTTATTGGTATCTCTCATTTCACAGGGAAAAGTGATGATAATAAGGCATTTTTTAAAGGTAACAATTCTTCACCTTGGTATATTGTAGCATTCGGAATGATAGGCGCTTCGCTATCAGGGGTTACTTTTATATCTGTGCCCGGTTGGGTAGGAAATGAAGCCAATCAGTTTAGCTATATGCAAGCGGTACTGGGATATTTTGTTGGATATATAATCGTTGCTTATGTGTTGTTGCCGATATACTACAAGCTCAATTTAACTTCAATTTATGAATACCTAAAGCAACGGTTTGGTTTTTGGAGTTACAAAACGGGAGCGGGGTTCTTTTTTCTGTCGCGCGTTTTGGGTGCTTCAGTTCGTTTATTACTAGTTTCAAATGTTTTGCAAGAAATTTTGTTTGATGAATGGGGTATACCCTTTGAAGCAACAGTCGTTATTTCTATTCTCCTAATTTGGATTTATACCAATAAGGGAGGTATTAAAACCATTATTTGGACCGACACCTTACAAACGGCATTTATGCTTACATCAGTAATCGTTACAGTTTGGTTAATTAGCGATGTTCTTAATTTATCTGAACAGGGTGGCGCCATTAAAGCAATTTCAAGCAGTAGCTATTCTCAAATTTTCTTCTTTGATGATATTATGGGAAGTAACCACTTCTTAAAACATTTTCTAGGTGGAATGTTTATTACCATTGGCATGACGGGGCTCGACCAAGATATGATGCAGAAGAATCTTACTTGTAAAAATATAAAAGAGGCTCAAAAAAACATGCTGAGTTTAGCTGCAGTTTTGGTTGTGGTTAACTTGGTTTTTCTAGCACTCGGGGCATTGTTGTTTATTTATGCTGATTCAACAGGAATAGGAGAGGGTATCGCTTCAGATTTGTTATTTGCTGAAATAGCGATGCATGAAAATACAGGCACTTTTATCGGCATTTTATTTTTATTAGGGTTAATTGCTGCCGCATACAGTAGTGCAGATTCTGCATTAACATCGTTAACGACTTCTTTTTCAGTAGACTTCTTAAACTTAGAATCGAAATCCGATATTGAACAAAAGACACTTAGAAAAGCTGTACATATTGCGATATCTGTTGTGCTTGTTTTGGTTGTAATTCTCTTAAAATATACTACCTCGCAAAGCGCAATTGGTTTACTGATGAAATTTGCTGGGTTTACATATGGTCCTTTAATAGGTTTGTTTTTCTTTGGAATAATTACGAAACGAACGATTATTGACAATTTAGTGTTGCCTGTGAGTTTTTTAGTACCTTCAATTATTGGTATATTATGGTTTTATTCGACTGGTGCTCCTGGCATTGAAAAAGGAGAATTAGGAATTTTTGGAAGCTACAGATTCGGCTTCGAAATTATTATTTACAATGCTGTTTTAGCATTTTTAGCATTTTCATGTATAAGCCGTAAGGCTTAATATCTGCTGAGTAAATCAAACTTTTAACTTCTAACTTTACTTTTTAAACTAAATAAATACTGTTCCTTTTTTATTCGCTTCCATTTAATAAGTGAGAGTTAGGAAGTTTATCACGGAGCATAGACGTTCAATTCTTATCAAAGCGCTTTGATTTTTTATTGTTTAACAATCCTTTTCAGAAATTCTCGATAAAAAGAGAAATTGATAGGGGAAAAACCTGAAAAATCATGTCAGTAGGAAAAGAAACAGCAAGACAAAAAATGGTAGGCCTAATGTATTTAGTCTTAATGGCACTGCTAGCAATGAATGTATCTAAAGATATTTTGGAAGCGTTTGTAACAGTTAATCATGGGCTTCAAAATACTGCAGAAAACTATGAAAAGAAGAATGAGGAGGTTTATGCAGCCTTTGATAAAGCAAAAAGCATCAACCCTCAAAAAGTAACTGAATACTGGAATAAAGCACAAGAAGCGAGGAGATTATCAGTTGAGTTAACCCAGTATATTAATTCTGTTCAAAATACTGTTGTATCTAAAACAGAACAGATTACAGTGGATCAGGCAGATACGTTACAATTGAAATACGCAGAAAAGAAAGATGATTATGACACACCAACAAATATTCTCATAGGTGATTCGCACGATGGTTCAGCGGGATTGTCGGCTAATTTGCGCACACAGATTGAGCAATTTAAAACATCACTTTTAGATTTACTTCGTGCAGAAGACCGCGATGAGTCTAAACTAGGACTTAATACAAATGAGGTGGTTGTTCATAATGGAATTGACCATAATTGGGAGATGAATAACTTCTATCATACTCCGTTAGCGGCAACTGTTACTATTCTTTCACAAATACAAAATGAAGTAAAAAATGCGGAATACTATGTTATATCCAAGCTAATGGAAGAGTTTGGACATGAGGATATACCTTTCGATACTGTTGCAGCTAAAGTTATTGCTACAAGTAACTATGTTTTGCAGGGCGAAGATTATCAGGCACAATTGTTTTTGGCGGCTTATAGTAAAACTCAACAGCCTAACATATATATAGGGGAATACGATGCTGTAGGGAAATTGATTGGTTCAATTAAGGATACTATATCAGTTGTCAACGGAATAGGTAACTATTCAATTCCTACACACAAGGAGGGGGTTTTTGAATATTCAGGAGCTATTCAAATGACCACACCAAATGGAGATGTAAGATCTTTTCCTTTTCAAACGGATTATATAGTAGCTAAGCCAAACTTAGTGGTCTCACCAACGAAAATGCTAGTATTCTACAAAGGTCCAAAAAATCCTGTTGAAATTTCTGTTCCGGGTGTTGCATCGGAGAATATAGAAGTAAGAATCACAGGCGGAAACTCAATTCAAAAAATTGGCGGCGATAATTATGAAGTAGAGATTAGGAATGGTTCACCACGCCGAGTTTTCATCAATGTAAAAGCAAGAATGCCAGATGGTAGTATAAAAGATATGGGTAGAGAAGAGTTTGTTGCTAAAAATATGCCCAAACCATACGCTAGCATTGGTGGAATCGTAGGAACTGGTAAAATGTCGATTAATACAATTAAAATTCAGGCCGGCGTTAAGGCCGAATATGATCCAGAATTTGTTTTTGACCTGCCAGTGCGGGTAACTTCATATAGTGTAGAGTATCAAGCAAGAAATGGCATGTGGCTAACATTAAATGTTGAAAATAGTTACAAGTTTGACAATGTTCTGAAAACAAAAATATTCCCGTCATTAAAAGGGGGACAGAAGGTTATGTTTAAAAATATAAAGGGAAGAAATTCAGCAGGTCAGAAATATGACCTAGATCCTGTAATAATAGAAATAATTTAGAGAATGTTTGTACTCTAAAATTTACTTCGGTTATGGTCAAATTTCCTATGCGTATTAGCTTGAACCCGACCAGAACAAAGAAGTCTATAAAGAATGAACATTACACTAACGATGATTAAAATTGCGATCATGTTTTTTTATTTCTGTAAATGTATGTATTTTTTAGATTAAATGGTTTTATTTATCGATTAAATAATATTTAATATCGACTAAAATAAATTTTTGAGCATAAATAATAAGAAGCTAAACTCATTATAAAGTAGTAGATAATAAATTTGGTGGACTACTAAGCTTACTTTCGAAAGTAGAAAACCTAAATTTACGACTTCAAACTAACTACATTGGTGAAAACATTTGTAATAGATAACTACGACTCGTTTACGTATAATTTGGTTCAATTATTAATCCAAGTTGATGCCAACCCTGTAGTAGTTAGAAATGATCAATTTGATCTTGAAGACTTAAAATCGTTCGATAAGATATTAATTTCTCCTGGGCCGGGCATACCTGATGATGCCGGATTGACAAAAGCTGTAATTGAAAAGTACGGGGAAACAAAATCTATTTTAGGAATTTGCTTAGGACATCAAGCGATTGCAGAGGTTTTCGGTGGACAAATAAGTATTATGGACAAGGTGTTTCATGGAGTAGCTGCGGAAATTAAAGTTGTTGATTCACAAGATTATTTGTTCAATTATATTCCTCAAAAATTCAATGTTGGTAGATACCATTCCTGGATAGTTAATAATAAATTACCATCAGAAATTATGGTAACGGCAGAAGATAAGAATGGTCAAATTATGGCGATAAAACATAATAAATTTGATTTAAGAGGCGTGCAGTTTCATCCGGAGTCAATATTAACTGAACACGGCCTTCAACTAATCAAGAATTGGATAACTAATTAATTTTGCACGAATAAATTATCTTATGAAATTAACTCTTTTAAACCTTTTCTTATGCTGTTCATTGAAGATGGTTGTTGCTCAACCAATTGTCTATGATAATTTAATTCAAAAACATCGAGATGAAGTGCATCAAGAATTTTTAGATACAGCAGAGACACCATTAACAGAAGAAGGATTGAAAATTTTTGAAGGGCTAGATTATTTTAAAATTGATTCTTTGTATCGAGTTTCTGCATCGCTGTTGAGGACTCCAGATGAAACGATATTTGAAATGCAAACCTCAACTGATAGATTACCGAAATATTTGAAGTATGGCCTCGCTGAATTTACGCTTAATGGAAAAAAATTAAAACTAAATGTTTATCAGAACGTTAAATTGGCTAACAATGAAGAATACAAAGATTACTTGTTTATACCGTTCAGAGATTTCACATCAGGTGAAACGACCTATGGCGGTGGTAGATATATCGAAACGGAAATCCCGAATGGAGATAATTTAATAATTGACTTTAATAAAGCGTTTAATCCCTACTGTGCTTATAACCATAAATACTCATGTCCAATACCTCCGCTCGAGAATACACTCGAAATTGCGATTAAAGCCGGCGAGAGGAGTTATTCTAAGTTTTAGTATTTTATCTTTTATTCTTCCTAGTTGCAAATACATTAAAGAACCAAAACAAACAAGAAAGGCAACTGTAAAACAAGTATTGCTTGATTCACTAAATATTGAGGAGCCTGATTATGCAGCCTATGTAATTTCAGACTTAGAGAACAACATTGAGAGCGCTGGTTTGGTTAATATACAGGAAGTCGAAACCTCAATATTGGTTGACTTGCGGTATTCTACAACAAATAATTTTCTGGAAACTGATCTCTATGGAGATTTAGAAAAGTGTTACCTTCAAATAGATGTTGCAAAAAAGTTACAATTAGCACAATTACTATTAAAGAGTAAGTACCCATCTTATAGTTTACTGGTTTTTGACGGAGTTAGACCTCGAGCTGTGCAATGGAAAATGTGGAAAAATTTAGATATGTCTGCCAGGGAAAAAACAAAGTATGTGTCTAATCCAAACAATGGATCACTTCATAATTTCGGTGCCGCTGTAGATTTAACTATTGCAGACGAACAAGGTGAACCAATTGATATGGGCACGGAGTTCGATTTTTTTGGAGAGCTTGCTTACCCGCGTTTAGAGGATAAAATGATAAAAGAAGGTAAACTATCTCAAGAGCAATTGGAAAATCGATTATTATTGCGCGAAGTAATGATTGATGCGGGGTTTACTCCGCTAACTACAGAATGGTGGCATTTTAATTCGTGTAGCAGAAAAGTCGCACAGCAGAAGTATCAAATTGTGGAGTAGTTTACTGAACTATAGGAAGTAATCCTCCTAAGCCCATTTCAAAAAAGTATCACTGCATTTAAAACCATCGCTATACTGCAAGCAAATTATTAGTAAACACTATTCCAGATAACACGATTAGTTTATATGTTAATTCAATAACTCCGCAATCTTACTAAATGCCTTTTTGTTTTGTTTTGATAAAATTGAGTTTAATACTTTTTGCTTTTCAGCCTGGGTTAAATGCCAACTTAATGATATGTAATTTTCTTTGTTATGATCAAGCTCTAAATCAACTACATTAAAAGGTACATCGAACCAAGAGTTAGAATAATGAATAATCTCTTCCTGATTCAGTTTTTGCATATTACTCCAATTACCATAAAACCCTCCAAAAGGGCCTTTCAGATTCTCGAATATAGATTTAGTAGGGCTGTCATTAATTCTTACATCTTTTGGAGTATCGCTAATTTGTAGAATAATTACTCCGTTAGTGTTAGTATTTATCCAATTTCTGAAAGTGTGCAGGTAACGCAGAGCTACAAATATTCCTGTATTGTCTCTAACTCCTGCATCCATAATTTCGATTGAAGGTTCAGTGGGCAAAGTAGCGTTTGCCATCACATAAGGAAAGGTAGCGCTCATTCTTAACGCAGAGGAAAACCTTAGGCTATCAGCCATTTGATTTTTCAGTAGATTACGAAATTCGACAGCATCGGTAGAAAAGAAGTTATCCTCTTTCGCTTTCATGCTTGTATTAGACATATAGCCAATATCTTGGGGCGATATTAAAATTTTCCTACCATCATTTGCAACAGTAGGTGAAAGAATCATCATTGGGATTTCTGCATTGTACTCTGGAGTAGCATAATCGGAAAGACGCTTTCTGAAACACTGGTTTAGGTTTCGGTTTAGTTGCTCTTCAAAGATGTATCCTCGATCTTTGGTATAAGAAAAATTACCATCATTAAATTCTTGAAAACGAATAAATGGATCGCTTACTGCCATTGAAAAAGCAATTGGATTCAGTATGTCAGCTGATATGTTATCTAAATGTGATGCACCTTGAATTGTTTCGTTTTTCAAATACATTTCTCGCATGTAAGCTGCGCCGACCATTCCACCAGAAGAACCCGTAAATAGATGAATATTATTCATCAAATCAACCTCAGTTAAATTATCTATGTGCTGCAAGGCTTTACATGTCCATAAAGCGCTTCGAAGACCGCCGCCACTTGTTGCTACAAGAATCAAATTTGGTTTTACACTTCCTTTTTTGAAGTTCTTTTTTCTCCAATTGTTAAGAATTGAAATGCCTGATTTAAAATCAAGCAGAGCTTTTTTATCATCATTAGCTAATGCTCGAAGTTTGGAGTTCGTGTATTCCGCTTTTTCTTTATTATAATTGAGCCCATATGAGAAGTTGGTATAGTTAAATCGATCGTTTTGCGACAATAAATTCACTACTATAATTACACCAACTAGAATAGCATTAGACCATCCTTTTACCCAAGAATGAACTGCACTAATCACCATTGTTGTCATGGAAAAAAGTAGCATTATACTAGCCCCCGCAGGTATAACAAAATAAGAATTTTCTCTAAATGTGCCCATAATTATTACACTGGCGATAACAAGTATTTCGAATATAGATGCATTAATATGGTTTTGAGAAAATACTTTTGCCAAAGTTGTCCGTTTATAGTGTTTTCCGTCACGAGCTAGTGCAATTTTAAATGGAGAAGTGAGATATGTTTCTATATGCCATTCTCTGTCTTGATTAAATATTTTGTGCCACTTCTCGTGTTTATGCAAAATTCCTTCAACGGGATTACTAACTTGTTTTTTATTAGGTGAATCATTTCCTAAAAGCTTGAAAATGTCTTTATTAGTTCCCAAGAAATAGATTAAGGAAAGTGCAATGAAAAAGATATTACCTGTCAGAAATCCAAGAACGTTTATCGAAACGTTTTCTATAGGCTCTAGCTCACTATATAATTGGAATTGGATAAGTTGATATACATATACAGATAAAAATGTAAGCGGTATTATTGAATTATTTAACGTGTATTTAATGAAAGGTTTTGCAAGTGTTGCGATAAAAGGAAACCTAAACCCGTTACTTATGTAGCTTGCGATGTTAAATGCAATAATAAACCCACCAGATGAAAAGCCAAGAAGAAAATGAGAGGTAAAATCGACTTGACCTAAATATTCTGGGTAAAGAAACAAACTTGGTATGCCAAACTTGGTTAGAAATACCCTTGAGACTATAGCAAACAGTATGCCCCAAAAAACAAGTAGTAAATGAGTTTTCTTGATATGCATCCAAAACAACTGGATAGGGAAGAAGAAGATAATCCTTCTAAATCTTTGTTTGTAGGTAATGCTGTTGGGAGTCATAGTAAATAAAAAAGGCGCAATTACTTTTATAATACGTAATTGCACCTTTCAAGGTTATGCAGATTTAGAGCTAAATTTTACTATCGATTACAGCTCTAATTTCAGTTTCTAAAGCGATTGCTTTTTCTTGAATATCATTTCCTTTAGCTAAGATTTCGCTCACAAAATATTTGTCTTCTAAATCACCAGCGTTAATTTTAACATTCATGAAAGCGCCTAAAACAGATGTTCTAGCGCATAACGCACCAACACCTGCATCGGTTACTGAATTTGGATTGCCGAATTCCGCCATAGCTTTCATGACCTCCATTGATTTATATGCTGTTTCCATCACTCTAAACGGAATTTGAATGGCGTATTTAGTGGCATCTTGAATCGCTTGCTTTCTTGCAGATTTTTCTTCGTCTGTAGCTTTCGGTAAGCCAAATGCGTCCATTATTTTATTAAAGGCATTGGTGTCTTCATCAACTAAACGAAGTAATTCGTTTTTATAAGCTTGACCTTTTACTGCCCATTCAGAAAACTCTTCCCATCTCTCGTCCCAACCTCGCTTGTGAGAAGATAAATTGGCAACCATTGTACCTAAAGAAATGCCCATTACCCCGCAATAGGCGGCAATAGACCCACCACCTGGGGCAGGGGATTCAGAAGCTGTTTCATCAGCGAACGCAACTAAATCCATATCAATTAATTTGTTGGATAACTTGTCTTCTAATAAATACTCGATGATTCTTTCTTTTGGATGGAACGGCTTTAAATCATCAAGCCCAAGAGATTTAACTGCAATTTTGATTTTTTCTTCGTCAGAAATCCCTAGAGAACGTTGCTGTTTTTGAAGGAAGTAGTTCCCAGCATCTAGCATCGCCTTAAGTGGAACCAATCCAATTAGTTCTGAGCCGGTAACTCTCAATCCTCTCTCTATTGCAGACTTACATGTTTCATCAAAGGCAACGTGCATAGATGTAATTGAAATATTGGTAAGGTTGTATGAAATTTGAGCAATACCATACTCATCAATATACCAGCCGATTCCCTTAACAGCCTTTAGTTTTCCAGGAATTTTAACGGGATCGCCGTTTTCATCTTTAACAATTTTACCCGTAACAGCTCCTCCTTCTCTTTTTACACGACCACCTTCTCTAATATCGAAAGCGATCGCATTAGCTCTTCTTGTAGAAGTTGTGTTGAGGTTTACATTATAAGCGACTAAGAAATCTCTTGCGCTGATAGCCGTGCAACCACTTCCTTTCACAGCATCAGTATATTTTGCTGGCCCGAAGTCTGGTTTCCATTCAGGATTACCTAATTTTTGCGCTAAGCCTTCATATTCGCCCGAACGACAATTCGCTAAATTCTTTCTTTTGTCTTCTTTAGCTGCATTTTCATAAAAATATCCAGGTATCCCCAGTTCTTTTCCGACTCTTTCACCAAGTTTATGAGCATAAGTGGTGGTTTCCTCCATCGAGATATTTGCAATTGGAATTAATGGACAAACATCGGTTGCACCAAAACGCGGATGCTCACCAGAATGCTTACTCATGTCAATAACTTCGTTCGCTTTTTTAATAACCAAAAAAGCGGCTTTAATTGCTTGTTCTGGTTCGCCTACAAAAGTAATTACTGTTCTGTTGGTCGCTTTACCTGGGTCCACGTCAAGAAGCATAACTCCTTCCACTGTTTCGATAACATCGGTTACTTGTTTTATTTTCGCTTCGTCACGGCCTTCGCTAATGTTAGGCACACATTCTATTAGTTGCTTCATTTCTTTGAAAATTTAAAGCACAAAGCTATCATTTCTGAAAGGGATATGAAATCAAAATTTGTTTTTGGCATGACCTTTGAAATATTGGACGATAATCAAAAAAAATTGAAAATGGAACCGAAATACGAACGCCAATACCTTGCTTTAAAAAAGCAAGCAAAACACCTTATGAAATTAGGAAATATCAAAGCTTATATCGAGAAATTAATTGAAGTTGAGCGAATGAAGCAAATTCTGGTGTTTGGTAATTAGTATTGGTATTACCTTCTTCTGATTGTTAGCATAGAATGTAAGACAACTATTTAATTATCTTTAAAGATTGTTTAGTGTAAGTAAAACAACATTTTCTACATGATGTGTATGGGGAAACATATCAACCGGTTGTACTTTGCTTATTGTATATTTTTCAGATAAAATTTCTAAATCACGTGCCTGCGTTGCAGGATTACAACTAACGTAAACGACCTTATTCGCAGCTATTTCTAAGATTTTACGGGTTACATCTTCATGCATGCCTGCTCTAGGTGGGTCGGTAATAACAACGTCTGGCCTACCATTTTCAGAAACGAATTTATCGTTAAGAACATCTTTCATGTCTCCGGCAAAAAACGAGGTGTTTTTTATTCCGTTCAACTTGGAATTTTCTTTCGCGTCATCTATAGCTTCGGGGATATATTCTACACCAACAACATGTTTAGCCGATTTTGCAATAAAATTGGCAATCGTTCCCGTTCCTGTGTAGAAGTCATAAACAAGGTCAGAGTTTTTTATTTCAGCGAAATCTCTTGTTATTTTGTATAGTTCGTAGGCTTGTTCAGAGTTGGTTTGGTAAAACGATTTAGGCCCAATTTTAAAACTCAGCCCTTCCACTTTTTCAAGAATATGGTCTTGTCCTGAAAAGCACTCAATGTCTAAATCTGAAATAGTATCATTACGCTTGCTATTAACTACATACATAATTGAAGTTAATTTAGCGAATTTCTTCTTAACGGCATTAAGAATTAACTCGATTGTCTTGGGCTCATCTCTTGCTACAGAAAGAATCATCATGTTCTCTCCGGTTGAAGAGGTTCTAATAATGAGGTTTCGTAGATAACCTGTTTGTTCTCTCAAATCGAAGAACTCGATTTGGTTTTCGAGTGCTATATCTCTAATGAACGCGCGTAATTCATTCGATAGAGATCCTTGTAAGTAGCAGTGATCAACAGCTAACACAGCATCAAAGCGACCTGGAACGTGAAAACCCACAGCATTTCTTTGAAAAACTGAGTCTTGTCCGATTTCGTCTTCCGTTAGCCATCGCTTTGCTGTAAATGTGAATTCTAATTTGTTTCGGTAATATTGAGTGGCTTTAGAAGCAATAATGGGCATGGTTTCTGGCAATTCAAGATGACCAATACGAGTTAAGTTATCGGTAACTTGTTTTTGTTTGTAGAACAGCTGATGATCGTAGCCCATAGACTGCCACTTGCAACCTCCACAAGTACCGAAATGAGAGCAAATAGGCTCCGTTCTTTTATCTGATAAAGTATGAAATTTAACAGCTTTTCCTTCGAGAAATCGTCTCTTTTTTCTTAAAATTTGAACATCAGCAACATCTCCGGGCACGGCATTGTTAATAAATACGACTTGGCCTTCTGGCTTAGCAACCGCTTTTCCTTCTGCTCCGGCATCAATAATTTGTAGTTTTTCAAAAAATGGTAGAGGTTTTCTCTTTCTAGCGCACATGGTGCGAAAATACAATTATGGTTTGTATATCCCTGAAATCAAAATTTTTAACTTTAATTGTCATTTATGGTCGAAATGGGATGCTTTTGGCGTGCCCATAATAAAGATGAATCGATCTTGTAAATCTATTATAAGTAGGACAAAGGAATGATATAATTTAGATACGTTGACGGGAAATTGAGCTAAATCAATATAGCCTTAATAGGCTGTGTTTAGGTTTAATCCTATTGCAAAATTTCTAGAACAATTTATTATGTTTGCAATAGATGATTGCTCTCCCAAATTAATGATGAAAGGATGGTTTTCTGTTTAACGCATCGAACTATTGTTTAACTCATTTAAATATTAAATCATGGAAACTATGACAAATACATTAACATCGAAGCAAGCGATGGATTTAGAAGACAAATACGGTGCGCATAACTATCATCCGCTTCCTGTTGTTTTAGATAGAGGAGAAGGAGTTTTTGTTTGGGATTTAGAAGGAAACAAATATTTTGACTTTCTTTCATCATATTCTGCTGTAAACCAAGGCCACTGTCACCCTAGAATCATAGGAGCATTAACTGAGCAAGCGCAGAAGCTAACTTTAACCTCTAGGGCTTTCTATAATAGCGTTTTAGGAGAATTTGAAAAATACGCGGCTGAGTATTTCGGTTTCGATAAGATTTTGCCGATGAATACTGGAGCTGAAGCAGTCGAAACGGCTATTAAATTGGTGAGAAAATGGGGTTATGAAAAGAAAGGAATTTCTCAAAATCAAGCAAAAATTATCTTTTGCGAAAACAACTTCCACGGAAGAACCGTAACTATCGTATCAGCTTCCAATGACCCAGATGCAAGAAACAATTTTGGACCATTTACTCCAGGAATTATTTCTATTCCTTATAACGATTTGAATGCATTAGCTAAAGAACTTGAGGACGAAGACGTTTGCGCTTTTATTGTAGAACCTATTCAAGGTGAAGCAGGGGTATTTGTTCCAGATGAAGACTTTTTAGATAAAGCACAAGCATTGTGTAAGTCTAAAAATGTATTGTTTGTTGCTGATGAAGTTCAAACAGGTATAGCTAGAACGGGTTCTCTATTAGCCGTCTGTGGTGATTGCAGTTGTGGAAACAAATGCGAAAAAGATCCAAAAACATATATACAGCCAGATGTGCTAATATTAGGTAAGGCAATTTCTGGAGGAGTATTTCCAGTATCGGCTGTATTCGCAAATAGCGACATAATGGAGGTAATTAGACCAGGGGAACATGGTTCTACATTTGGTGGAAATCCATTAGCTTGTAAAGTAGCAATTGCTGCATTAGAAGTTGTGAAAGACGAAAACTTAGCTAATAAAGCTAACCAATTAGGAAAATATCTTAGAAGTCAATTAGAAGCTTTAGGTAGTCCATTAATCAAATTGGTTAGAGGAAAAGGCTTGTTAAATGCAATTGTAATTAACGATACTCCAGATAGTAAAACAGCGTGGAACATATGTCTTCGGTTAAAAGAAAATGGTCTACTAGCAAAACCGACTCATGGAAACATTATCCGATTTGCACCACCTTTGGTAATTACACAATCTCAAATCGATGAATGCGTTACAATAATCGGAAATGTGCTCTCTGAATTCTAAATGAATAGAAATAGCTTCATAAATTTTATAGCAGCCCTCAAGATATTGGGGGTTGTTTTTTTATTGGGAGTAATTGGTTTAAAGCCTGTATTTGGTCAGGAATCTGACTCTGTGCAGCTAGAGATTGGAGTTTCAGATTCGTTATTAAATAGCCATAAACCAATGAAAGCAACGCTTATGTCAGCAATTGTTCCAGGTTTGGGGCAGGTGTATAATTCAAAAAAAAGGAGCGGAGAACAACGAGCAAAACCTAATTATATGAAAGTTCCTTTGATATATGCAGGGCTTGGTACAGGAGTATATTTTTTGAGTACAAATACCATAGAATACAAAAGTTTAAAAAACTCGTATTTATCGAAAATAGAGCTTGATCCTTCATATACTGATGCACAAGCATTAGATGAAATAGAAGTGACCAGGCGTTATGCTGAGATTTCTGTTATCGCTATTGCTGTGGTTTACGTTTTAAATATTGTTGATGCTAGCGTAGGCGCTCATTTATATCATTTTGACGTTAGTGAGGACTTATCGTTCAATTTTCATCCAATCATATTTCCTTCGGTGGCTTCTAATATTACCTTTGCTGGAGGAACAATTCAGCTCAACTTTTAAGATTGTTTTGTTAAATTTTGTTAAATGAAAATAGCACTTTTAGGTTACGGTAAGATGGGAAAAGCAATTGAAGAAATTGCTTTAAATCGTGGTCATAGTGTTGTTTTTAAAACAAATGAAGCTAGCATGGAAAAGGATGTTTCTAAAGCAGATGTAGCTATCGACTTTAGTACCCCGGAAACGGCAGTGGATAATATAAAAAAATGTTTTGCCGTTAATGTGCCGGTTGTTGTTGGAACAACGGGCTGGTATGAGCGGTTTAGTGAGGTTTGTCGTTTGTGCGAGTTAGGTGGCCACTCGTTGTTTCACGCAACCAATTTTAGTGTTGGGGTAAATATCTTTTTCGAAGTCAATAAAAAGTTGGCTAAACTGATGGACACTCAGGCTGATTATGAAATTGAAATGACAGAAATTCATCATACTCAAAAATTGGATTCTCCAAGCGGTACTGCGATAACATTGGCTGAAGGAATTGTTGGAGAACTTGATAGGAAATCCAAATGGTCGGAAGAAGCCCAAGGGCAAGATTCAATTTTAATTCACGCAAAGCGAGAAGGTGAAGTTCCCGGAACTCATATCATTGATTACGAGAATGAAATAGATAAAATTGAAATCAAGCATGAAGCAAAGGGACGAATAGGATTTGCAACCGGAGCTGTTGTAGCAGCAGAATGGTTACAAGATAAGCATGGTGTTTACACGATGAAAGATTTATTAAAATTATAACAGAGTCATGGAGTATTTAATCATATTACTAATCAATTACATCGGTATTTCAATTGCTTTGATGAAGTTCTTTCCTGCTGCGGGACATTCTTCTTCACATTCTTTAATTCCTGGATTAAACATCATCACATGGCTCAAAGTTATTAAACGTCCTTGGTGGTGGATATTCTTACTGATTTTTCCTGGAGTTAACTTCTTGCTCGGAATTGTTATGTGCGTTGAATTAGCCAAGGCATTTGGTTACTTAGAATCTAAAGATCAAATATTGGCTGGAGCATTTGGATTTATTTATCTACCAATGTTATCTAAAGACAAAAAACTAATTTATGTTGGTCCTGAAGATTGGACCAAAAAGAAAAAAACTAAAGTCAGAGAATGGAGTGAGGCTATCATCTTTGCCGTTATCGCTGCAAGCATTATAAGAACATACTTTTTAGAGGCTTATACAATACCGACCCCTTCTATGGAGAGATCTCTATTAGTAGGTGATTACTTGTTTGTTAGCAAGTTTCACTATGGACCAAAGTCTCCACAAACACCACTTTCGTTTCCCTTTGCGCATCATACTATGCCTGGAACAACAAGCATGAAGTCATACTTAGAATGGATTAAACTCCCATTTTTTAGGTTACCTGGCTTTACAGATGTGGAAAGAAATGATGTTGTTGTCTTTAACTATCCTGATGGAGATACTGTTGTTGTTGCTCGGCAAAATGAGAGTTATCAGCAAATTATTAGAGATGAGGCATACTCATATAAATTAAAAGATTTAGATAATCAGATGCCATTAAAAGCAAATACTGTATACGAGAACCAGGCAAGAAAGAGAATTCTTAAAAATGATCAAATTTCAGTTCGCCCAGTTGATAAAAGAGAGAACTATATAAAACGCTGTGTAGGAATTGCAGGTGATAAATTAGAAGTGAAAAATGGAGTTTTATTTATAGATGATAAGCAAGCTGAGATACCAGAGGAATATCAGCTAAATTATAAGGTGAAAAATGTTCAATACATAAATAAGATTACGCTTAAAGAGAAATATGATATCAATTATAAAGCTACTGAGCAATCTGCCAGAGCGAACAATACGTTTGTGTTTCCGCTTACTGATACTAATCTAACGAAATTTAAGCAAGATGAACCGAATTTTAACTTTATTCCTGATTTTACTAGTAAAGATGAAATGAAAGGTTACATAACGAATAATCTTCGTAATAGGCCTGATATCATTGAAAAACTAATGACCACCGGCGCGCAAAATCCAAGATTTTCAAATTTCCCTAATGACGTTAGATATAATTGGACTGAAGATAACTTTGGTCCAATAGTTATTCCAGCTGAAGGTAATACGATAGACTTGACTTTAGAGAATTTGCCTATATACAAGAGAATAATATTTTTATATGAAGGAAACGATTTGGAAATAAAAAATGACAAAATTTTCATCAATGGCGTTGAGACGAAAACCTATACTTTTAAGATGAACTACTATTGGTTGATGGGAGATAATAGACATAATTCAGCCGATTCTCGCTTCTGGGGCTTTGTTCCGGAAGATCACGTGGTTGGAAAAGCAGTGTTTATATGGATGTCTTTAGACCCAGAATTGAGTTGGTCAGAAGGAAAACTTAGATTTAGTCGCTTATTCAGTTTTATTGATTAATCCTTTTGCAAACGATTTATAGGTTCACAAAACCGCTTATGTAGAAATAGATACCGCTAAGCGAAAAGAAAAACGTTTCCAATTCTTACAGGAAACTTGTTCGTAAATTTGTGGGATAAATTAATGGATAAAATGAAAGCTTCAAGTATAATAATTACTCTCTTTATTTTTTTTAGCTCGTTTTCTTTTGGTCAAAAACATACATTAAGTGGATATGTAATAGATTCAGAATCAGGCGAATCTTTGATTGGAGTTACGATTTATGTTGAGGAAATGAAAGTGGGAACAGTAACTAACGTTTATGGTTTCTATTCATTAACGGTTCCTGAAGGAACCTATAATATCAAATATAGTTTTATTGGTTTTCAGACAATAGCTGAGCAGATTAAGTTAACAGAAAACATTAAAAAAGATGTAGAGTTAGGAACCAATTCAGAAATTCTTAGAGAGGTTGTTATTGAGGCTGAAGCTGAAGACGATAATGTTCGATCCACGGAAATGAGTACAGTAAAAATGAATATGTCAGAAATTGAAAAACTGCCAGTTTTATTTGGGGAAGTGGACGTTTTAAAGACAATAACACTTATGCCAGGAGTTCAATCAGCTGGTGAAGGAAACACTGGATTTTATGTAAGAGGTGGGGGTCCAGATCAAAATCTAATATTATTAGATGAGGCTCCAGTTTATAATGCTTCACACTTGCTTGGTTTCTTTAGTGTTTTCAATGCGGATGCGGTTAAAGAAATGGAGTTAATGAAGGGTGGAATACCTTCAGAATACGGAGGTCGGTTATCATCTGTGTTAGATATTAAGATGAATGAAGGTAACCAGAGGAAAACAACTGTTAAAGGCGGTCTAGGTTTAATTGCTTCGCGACTAACAATAGAGTCTCCATTTTTTGGAGCAACAAAAGATAAAGCGTCTTTTATTGTATCAGGGAGACGAACTTATGCGGATATATTTTTAAAAGCAGCACCAGACACAAGTTTAAGAGATGCTAAACTTTATTTCTACGATTTAAGTGCAAAGGTTAATTATAAGCTAAATGATAATAATAGAATTTTCTTATCTGGTTATTTCGGTAGAGATGTTTTTGCATTTGGTGATTCGTTTGGTTTTAATTGGGGTAATACAACAGGAACGGCACGATGGAATCACCTCTTCAATGACAAGCTGTTTATGAATACGGCATTTGTCTATAGCGACTATGACTATAATTTCAATATTAATTTTAGTGAGGATGTTGGTTTTGGTTTAAAATCGGGTATCCAGGACATTAACTTAAAAACAGATTTACAGTACTTTCCTAACACAAAAAACAATATAAAATTTGGTGCAAATTTAATCCATCATACCTTCATACCTGGTGAATTTGTAAGTGATAACATTGACTCTGATAATTTTGCGGTAGTTGAGAAGAAAGCATTTGAATATTCGCTTTATGTAGGTAATGATCATAAAATTACTGATAGAATTTCGTCGAATTACGGGTTAAGATGGAATTCTTTTTCTGTAATTGGACCTGGTGAAGAATATTCCTATGAAGAGGATGGTGAAACAATAAAAGATACTGTGGTATACGAGCAATTTGAATTGGCGAAGACTTATGGAGGTTTTGAGCCAAGAATATCAGTAAATTATACGTTAAATAGTCAAAGTTCAATTAAAGCTTCGTATAATAGAATGAGACAAAATGTGCACCTTCTTTCTCCTTCTACCTCAGGCACACCAATTGATTTATGGTTGCCAAGTACGAGTATTATAGCTCCAGAAATAGCTGATCAAGTGGCGTTGGGGTATTTTAGAAATTTCAGTAAGAATAAATACGAAACCAGCGTTGAAGTATATTATAAAGACATGCAAAATCAAATTGATTATAAACAAGGCACCAATATTATTCTCAATCCAACCGTAGAGTCAGAATTGTTGTTTGGACGCGGCTGGTCTTATGGTGCCGAGTTTTTAATCCGAAAAAGGAAAGGAAGTTTTACTGGGTGGATTGGCTATACACTTGCTAGAACAGAACGGCAATTTGACGGTGTAGATAATGGAGTTGTATACCCTTCTAGGTATGATAGAACTCATGACATTTCAGTTGTAGCATCATATACAATTTCAGAACGATTAACTTTAGCTGCAACATGGGTATATAATACTGGAAATGCAGTGACATTTCCCTCTGGTAAATATGAGTTCGGAGGAGAAACTATTAATTTTTATACAGAAAGAAATGGTTATAGAATGCCTGCTTATCACCGTGGTGATTTGTCATTAACACTTGATGGAAAAAAACGTGAGAAGTTTAACTCAAGTTGGAACCTTAGCATATACAATATTTACAATAGGATGAATGCATATAGCATAAGTTTTAGAGATAGTGAAACTGCTCCGGGAACAACAGAAGCAGTGCAGCTTTCGTTGTTTGGAATTATACCAGCTATAACTTGGAACTTTAAATTTTAGAATATGAAAAACGGTTTGAAATATTGGCAAGCAATGGTTCTTGTTTTAGGTATTGGATTTTCAGCTTGTGAAAAGGTGATTGAAATTGATCTAAATGAAGCTGATATAAAGCTTGTTGTTGAGGGTAACGTTACTAATGGAGCAGGCCCTTATTTGATTAAATTAACCCAGAGTGGTGCTTATTTTGGAGAAAGCACCTACAATAGAGCTGAAGGGGCTAGTGTAACAATTAGTGATGACGCCGGTAACATAGATATTTTGGTAGAGCAAGATGCAGGGATGTATTACACGCAAAATCTACAAGGAACTCCTGGTCGATCTTATACGCTCGACATTGATTTCAATGATGTGTCTTATAGCTCTACTGTAAAAATGCCGGTGGCGGTAGTTGTTGATACTTCATTCTCTTATGAAGATGATGGTAGCTCTAGTCTCTTTGTGGATCCAGGCTTTTATGTTTTAGGTAGTTTTATGGATACGAAGGAATTAGATTATTATAGAATTCAAGCTTTTGTTGGAGGAGACTCTTTGGTTGAGGTTCGCACGCCTTGGGATGGTAATCCGGTGGAAGACTTTCAATTAGGCGCTATTGATGGAGTATCTTCTCAATTGTTTGTAAATCCATTCATCGCATTTAAGTCACAAGACACTGTTACAATAATGCTAAACTCGGTTAATAAAAACTCCTATGATTACTTTGTTTCACTTTCTGAATCAAAGGCCAGTGGTGGAGGAGGTTTTGGAAGTATTCCTCAAAATCCCCCGTCTAATATTTCTAATGGAGCATTAGGCTTTTTCGATGCTTATACTGAGGATCAATTTACTGTGGTAATCGACTAGTTGGTATATACCTTCTCCAAAATATAATATTCAGGATAACAAAATTATTCTATCTACACTATTTACGTATTTTTCAACATGCGTTGAAAAAAATAACTATGCCTTCCTAATAATTCAGCAAAGAAAAAGTCTTTGGGAATAGCCTCAATCGAAAGAATTTTTTAATTCATTCATTAGCTCTTAGCATGGCTGAGCTATCTTTAGAACGATTGGTTTCCGAGATAATGGAAATCATATATTTTTTGTCTAAAATACTTTATTTAATTCGGTATCTTGGTTCTTGTGAACATCTAGATAGAATAAATCAGTTTTATACTAAATTCCACACCATTAAGGGCATTAAAAATAGCCAGCAAAAGATAAATTCCAATCAGGTATATAAAAGAAAATATATTCATTTTTTAATTTTAAAAAAAAAAGCAGAGCACTGCTGCTCTGCTTTTGTAATTCGCTGAATCATAATGAATTATTTTGATTCCTTAATCGCAATACTATAAACGACTAATCCAAATCCAATTTTATTGATTGCATCAGCAATGTTGTACCATAAATCAACATTACTTGATTCCCATCCGAACGCGGTATTCAACCAACCTCCGTCCATACACATGTAACCTATTGGATAAATTGACCATCCTACAAGTACAAACCAAGCCAATATTCTCACTCCGTTTTTAACGGCACTGGAATTACTCTTTTCAGCCAGTTGTGCAACTTCACCAAACCAAGCTGTATATAAGATATAAATATATCCTATAGTTGAAATAACACCCCACTGAACAGAATGACCTGTTGAACCATCGCTAAATGCTTCTCCAATGTAACCTGCAACAAGCATCCATGCTGAAGCGATTATTAATTTCCACAACAAGGATTTTTTTGCTCCAGCTGCTTTTGTCAATAGATAAAATTCTACACACATCAACGGAACTGTTAAAGTCCAATCAATATATCTTAAGGCAGTAGGATTATCTCCCGTTGCCATGTAATAATCTCGCATATAAAAGTAATGAACTGCCGCTATTCCCGTAATCAGCCCAGAAATGAGTAAGGATAGTTTCCACTTTTTATCGACACTCCCTCTTTCAAAGAAGAAAAAAACTGATGCTGCTAACATCGCCATGTAACCAGTAAAAAACGTAAACGCTACTGGATCATCTTTTGGTATTGTTAAAATATTTAATAACATAATTTATAAGATTTAAGATTAATAATAAATCAAATTTACAAAATAATGTTTAATGTTTTGCTAAATTAGTTAAACAAAACTAAATAATGTTTAGGAAATTTATTCAATTAATTCTTCAGGCCTTGCTATTCTTATAAAATCAATATAACCTCTGATTTTTTTATTTGACTAATTTAGCAACACATTTGAAGAAAATTATTTTGATGAATGATATGGATTGTGCAACAGATATTAATCTTGTAACCAACTAGATATATTTCCATTATATTTTCTCCATCTTTTTTCTTCACGAATTAATAAGGCTTCAAATTTACACGGCTGATCAATTTTTATGACTAGCGGAAGTTCAGTTATAGGATGCTTCAAAACCAACTCCAAAGCACATACAAACAAATCTTTACCCAATAAAACATTTCCTAATTCACCATAAATTTTATCACCCTCGATAGGAAAACTAATGCTATACATGTGAGTTCTTAATTGATGGGTTCTGCCTGTCTTTCGCTGTGCTTGATTTCCAATCAAATTGCATCACGTATTTCTTTTCATTACAGCATGTATTTAGAGGTCGAGAAAGATATTCCTCTTATCTCTTGGATGATTTATATTTATGCCTCTTTTCACCTGCTATTAGCTCTGATTTTTTTAACATAATGGATCCAAAAGTAATAAGGGCTTTACCATAAGCCTAATGTGCAACTCTTTCATTGCCGTAATCGTTTTTCTGGTATTTCCTGGTGAACTTGGATTTTCAAGAACAGAGGACATTTCTGGATATGAACCCATTTTTAAGCTCCTTCATCAAATTGACCACCCTTTCAATTTATATCCGTCCCTGCATATTACTCCTTCTTAAAAAAGTATGCTTAAGAATCGCCCCATATTTTAGTTGCGTTCGAATTCCAAGCCACCATCTCTGAACCAAGAACGAACTAATACATGAAGCTAATCTTCATTAAAGATTCTCTCAGAACAAAGCTGTCCATTATTATACCAGGGTCGGCTTACCCCATCCAATAATATAACCTTGTCAGATTGTTCAATTTTTTTTGGCCGTGTCTATAATTTCAAAGACTACTCTTAAAATTCGTTTAGTTGTTTATATTATCCTTAACGCTAGGTTTTGAGCTTATCGGCAACACAGCAATCCTTAACTTTGCCGAGTGCAGAAAGGAATGACTATCGCTTTTCCCATTTCGAACTAGTCATAGCGGGGTAAATTAAGCCATAACTATTTTCGAAACAAAAGTCACGTTGTTGGTTTGGGTTGCAAACATTAAAGAGTTCAATACGTATTTTATACTTTCGCTAAAAAATAAGTATGGAAAATAATTCTTCTGAAACCAATATTTTTATAGATGAAGATATTACGGTAGCTTCAACATTG
>CAJQPE010000028.1 GCA_905480125.1 uncultured Flavobacteriales bacterium
CCGATGTATCATTAAAAGCAAAACTGATGAGTTGGAATTGATGCATAAAGCGCTTATTAATACAGATGCGGTAATTCCTGTTGCCTTTAGTCCTCTGGATAGAACGGGGATTCAGAGTTCGTACCAACGTTTTATGGAGCGAACGAGATACCTCAGAAGAGGTGATTACATCTTAAGCGATATTATGACAGCTCCACTTATTGTGGAAGATTTAGGTAGTGATGAAAATCTGAATATCAGAATGGTAACTTCAATGATTCGCCACCATACTATCATTTCGCAACCAATGGTAGCGTACAAGAACGGAAACGATATTCTCAATTCGGAGGAAGTTGTCTCACGTTTCAAACGATTTAATGGACTGGTTAGAACTGCCATTTCTGGAAAGCTACAAGTTTATTCTGAAGGTATAAATCACCTGAAATACAATCCTGTTGGATACGTTTTGAGCACGGTGAAAGACACTGAGGATGAAAAGCTAAACAAGCGTCAGGCGATGGTTGAAGACCGTATTGAGCAAACAAAGGCAGTTGCTAAAGAGCGTTTAATATAAGTTGGTTACTAACAAAGCATTATACAAAAAGTACTGCGAAGATAACCCTGTACCGATATTCAATCAACCTTGGTGGTGGGATGCGGTATGCGAAAACCAATGGGATGTTACTCTTGTTAAAAATGGAGGAAGTATTATTGCTTCGCTTCCTTATCATCTCAAGAAAAAAGGAATATACTCCGTTATACTCCCGCCTCAACTTACGCAGTACACTGAGCTAATTTTGAATTACCCCGATGGACAAAAGTATGCATCAAAAATTGGGTTTGAGAAGAAGAATATAACCGAAATAATCGACCAACTACCCAACACGGATTACACTGAACTAACACTTTCAGGTAAATTAACTAACTGGCTGTCATTCAAATGGAAAGGATTTACAGAAACAACAAGGTACACCTATCTAATTCCTGATTTATCAGACTTAAAAAAGGTACATTCAGAGTTTAAAGAAAATATCAGACGAGAAATTAAGAAAGCTGAAAAACAGTTAACGATTTCTACTATTGAAGATTTGGATATATTCTATTCAGTCAATCAAAAAACGTTTGCTAGACAAAAAATTGAAAATCCTTATTCTATAGATTTATTTAAAAAGATGGATGAAGCCTGCACAAAACAGAATTGCAGATCTATCTATCTCGCCAAAGACCAAAATGGAAATGTTCACGGATCGGTCTACATAGTGTGGGACGAAACTACCAGCTATTACTTGGCTGGAAGTAGCGACCCAGATTTCAGAACCAGTGGCGCCCACTCTTTACTAATGTGGAAAGCGATTCAAGACGCGGCCAATCGAAATTTAATATTCGATTTTAAAGGCAGCATGATAGAATCTGTCGAAAGCTTCTTTAGAGGTTTTGGCGCTGTTCAAACCCCTTATTTTCTTGTAAAAAAGTACAATTCCAAAGTGTTAAAATTTGTTTTACCACTTTTGTATTCAGAATAAATATGTCGGATAAAATAAAAGGTTTAATAGATGCTTTCGGAATGGGATTTGGTTGTCTTCTAATTACTGCTTTGGGAATTGTTGGTTTTGGAACTATTTTGGGAGCCATTATTATCACCGTTTGGCAAAGTCTTTAAGCTATGATTACTGTTAAAGTTGATGTCTCACCTGATAGCAAACTCATAGTTGAATACACCTGGAACCTATTCTGTAAACACTTTGACATAGTCTATTCCTGTGCAAACGAAAGTTATGATCTAACGATTGGTTTTGGTCCAGATTCGGATATTCAGCTATCCGAAGACTTTTACAATAAGCTGCATAACAAAGACTACATGTGGAAATCTCATTTTACCAACTCTCCTATTGTTACTCTTGATAACGGACAACCAGATTACTTAAGCTCTGCATTCTATTTGGTAAATTGTGTGCAAGAGTTGAAATCAACAGATATTGACTCTATTGGTAGATTCCTATACCAACAAAGCCTACAGAATCATTTCAATTGCGTAAAAAAAGACCTTGTATCTGGTTATTTCTCAAAATTGAAGGACAGCGTTCCTACGCTGAAAAAAATCGCCTACAGCGAAGAAAAATCGAAGTTTTTCATTTCACATGACAACGACACATTCCATGCTTCTTTTCTGCAGGATGGATTTTGGGCTTTAAGAAATGGAAGATTTGATGTAATTCTTAAACTCATGACTGCAGAAGCTCTGAGAAACCCAGGCTGGATAAACCTAGACAAAATCATGGACATTAATGATGAACACGGCATTAAGTCCACATTCTTTTGGTTGGTAAACAAAGGAAATACCTTCCTCAAAAAAGGGTTGAAAAACGCTGATTATAACTTTGATGATTCCTATGTTCAGGCTCAAGTTAAGCAAGTTGAAAGTAGAGGGTATTACAATGGTTTGCACAAAAGCATCTCTAAGGAGACTTACAAAGAAGAGTCTGAAAGACTGTCCTTCACTCCTATCGCAAATCGAAATCATTACCTTCGACTTAACGTTGAAGAGCATTACAACGAGCTTGACAATGCCAACATTGACCTCGACTTTTCTTTAGGTTTTGCTGAGCATTATGGCTTTCGAAATTCTTATGGTGTTCCATTCCACCCGTTCGATTTAGCGGCCAAAAAAACAAATAAAGTCTTAGAAGTGCCTTTAGCTATAATGGATACAACGTTTCACACGTATTTAAAAACTCCACGAAAAGATATTGCCAATTTGATGATTGACTTTTTAGATGAGAATAAAAACGGCAAGCTGCTTTCTGTTTTATGGCACAACAAGTTCTTTACCTCTTATAAATTTGAAGGATATCTAACGATTTACAAAACGATGTTAGCATACTTCAAGCAAGAAGGGATCAACCCTGTTGACCAAAACGAGATTGCAGAAACCTATAAGAATCACTAGCATTTTTCTAAAGAATCTTATACTACAATCATAATTTCAATACATTTGACCCTATGAGTTTTACAAGAAAGATTAACACCGCAATAGTACTTGCGCCCCACCCAGACGATGGTGAATTTGGCTGTGGCGCAACACTTAACAAATTGATTAAACAAGGCACAAAAGTTCATTATATAGCTTTTTCACCTTGTACCATTTCGGTACCCAATGGTTTCGATAGAGATGTTTTGTACCGCGAATTGAATGGTGCTTGTAAACAAATTGGCATTTCAAAAGAAAACATTACCACTTTCGATTTCCCTGTAAGAGAGCTGTCCTTTCACCGGCAAGAAATTTTAGAAGCCTTAATAAAACTGAGGAATTCTATTCAACCTGACTTAGTTTTTCTTCCTTCATCGTCTGATATACATCAAGACCACGAAACAATTCATAAAGAAGGGGTTAGAGCATTTAAATACACCTCTATATTAGGGTACGAAATGCCATGGAACAACCTAAACATTACTACTAACTTTCATGTGAATATTGATGAGGCGAACCTAAAAGCGAAGTGGGATGCAATTAATGCATACGAATCGCAAAGCGGAAGAAACTATAAGGATTTCGATTTTATTAAAGGACTTGCAAGACTAAGAGGAACTCAGATAAATACTGAATATGCTGAGGCATTTGAATTAATCCGATGGATTATTTAATCTAACAATTTGTTCTTCTTGTTGGGCTGTTAACAATCCTATAATCATATCCTGAACTGCCCAGTTATCATTATAATCGATTGTATCGATCAATTCTAATTCAGGATTGAAAATAACCAGTTTATTTCGGTTAGAGTCAATCGTGATAATATTACCCTCAACATTTTTAGAATTCTGCAACCACTCCATACCCTCCAAAAACTCAGGCTTACCGCCTAGTTTGGAAAAATCGTAATGTGTAATAATACCTCTATTTACCACAGCAACAAAACCTGCTCCGGTACTGGTCCCGGTATAATGATTATAAAACCTATCACCTCCATGTGGATTCTTTAAACCAGAAATAACGGGATTCGCCATGCCAGTTTCAATATCAATTTCCATTACTTTCCCTTCATGGAAAAACGTAGCTAACAATTTGTTTTCATTTGCAGCATCGTAGACAACAGAATTTATAAACGCTGCGCGCATAGCAGTTGGCAAAGAATCTATCTCGGGATTCGAAACAATATGAAATTCATCATTCCCCCTATTTGACTCATCTCTTGAAATTGTTACATTTTTGGCTAACTCAGAGCTATATCCTTGGTTGAATCCATTTTCCCAAGCCCACCATTCGTAAGTTTTATCCAATGTTGCTATATCAAACTCCATGATGACATCAAACCCAGAGGAGGAAATTAGAATCTTACTGCCATCTTTCGAAAAATCTAGCGTATGAATATAACTGAACCAAGGGTCGTTTATTAACCTTAGCTCTCCATTTTCAGCGATAATGTACGCTTCATTCTCTGATGAAATTCCAACGTGATTTTCAGATAAGGCAAGACCTCTAGGCTCTTTTAGTTTCGCTAATACTTTCTCTTCTCGTATTTTACCGCTATCGATCGACATTGAAACAATACCACCCATACTCACCCGTCTTCGCTCGACACTTCCTGTTTTACCTATTTTATCAGACCTAGACTTGATGTAGCGCTTCCGTATCGCTTGTAAGTCAAAGCTTTTAACAGTAAGCACGAGATTCAAGCTGCCGTAGAACGAGCTATCTTGCTTAAACTTTGAAATATCTACTTGCTTCATTATTCTAAGATTTTATTAAAAAATGAAACTAACTTTTTTGTTTGCAGCTTTCGGCTATACTGTTCAATTTCGGAATTAACAATCAATTGCGGACATTGTTGACTAGATAACATCCACGAATCAAAAGCCTTCAAAAGGGATTCCTTAATACCAATTTCATTATTATAATCAAGCACAGTTCCTCGACTACAACCTGCTATAATCTTAGCAGCGTTGCCAGCTACGGGTCCTATTGACAGCAATGGTGTTCCAGAAGCAAGGTATTCAAAAAGCTTCCCAGTTAAAATCAGATTATTCTTCTCGGTTTGGGGCACTATAAACAATAACATACAGCTTTTCTGCATTCGTTTGACTGACTCTTTATGCTCTACAAAAGGATAAGCACTCAAATTATCCTCTAAACCTAAAGACTTTATTTCGCTCACAATTACCTCATGAACGTTACCCGTTAACTCTAGACTAAAATGTTTTTTGAACTGTTCATTCTTATTACATAGCTCTGACAACGCCCTCCATAGTGTTTTAATATGCTGGTTTGGTTTGAGGTTGCCAATGTAAGACAATGTAAATCTTGCTGTTTTAAATGGCTCTAATGGCTTGTAATCATCCTCGTCATAGCCATTATAAACTACAGATGTAGCTTCATTGTATTTGTCTAGCTGCTCTTTTAACCCATCACTTACAGTTAATACATGGTTAGCAGCCGCTAATACCTTACGCTCAAGAGCTAAATCTTTCTCTTTTGTCTTTTCACTTCTTGGAAGATCATTGTTGTAATGAATTTCAGTCCACGGATCTCGCATATCAGCAACCCAAGGTATCTTATATTTTGCTTGCAGCTCCAACCCAATAAGATGAGTAGAATGAGGTGGTCCGGTACTAATAATTAAATCGATATCGTTCTGATTTATCACTTTCTCAGCAACCTTAAGCGCATAAGGCTTCCATCCTTTTCGTGCATCAGGAATAAAATAGTTCGCTCTAACATGCATCGATAACTTCTGAATCGGAGATTTTGAATCTTTAATACCAATTAACCCAACCGACACAGATTTCCCCTTCTTTCCTCTAAGCGCATTATAAATTGTAAAAGGTTCAAACGTTTTTGTTTTATGCACCTCTAATCCTTCCGGAATGTCATCAATCAGCGATTCGTCAATTGACGGATAACTCCCGTCTTTTACTGTTACAACAATAGGCTCCCATCCATACTTGGGCAGGTACTTACAGAACTTTAAAAAGCGCTGTACACCAGGGCCAGAACCCGGAGGCCAATGGTAAGTAAAGATGAGTACTTTTTTCATTAAGCGTTATGCTGGTGCAGAATTATTATTCAATTCTCTGTATCCTGCAAAACCTACACCTGCCAATAATAATAAAGAAAAAGCCAATGACAACTTCTCTCCTATGGAATAAACTACTGGCTCAAACTTAAATTCTACTTGATGTTCACCAGCTGGTATTTTCAGTCCCCGCAAAACGTAATTTGCCCTAAAATGAGGCGTTTGCTGATTATCAACATAAGCATTCCATCCATCAGCATAATACATCTCAGAAAAGATAGCAATACCATCTTTTTCCGCACTTGAAGAATAAACCAAATGTTTTGGATCATAACTATCCAACTTAATTGTTCCAGAAACACCTGCTGAAACACCTGCAATTTGATTACTAAACCTGGCTTCAACAACACATTGTGTTGCTGGATCGATTTCACCTAGTTTAGTGATTTCTTCGTCTGCATTCGCTACAGTAATTACATCATTTACAAACCAAGCATTACCTAACGCATTGGGATTCTGCTGCGCTTGCAGCCCACCTTGTTGATTTTGAACAATCATATATTTTGTATTCAACATATCGAACGCTTTCATGTTTTGCTTATTCAAATGCATATCAACCAACTCCTGAAAACGCTTCATTTTTGCACCATGGTACCCACCAATAGACTTATGAAAATATGGAGTTCTTCCATCTTGATCTAGACGAGATGTAGTATTCCACACTCGGTAATGTGGGTCTGGATCTCTTAGTATTTGCTGATCTGCCTGAGACATTTGATATGGTTTAGCGTTAGATATCTTCGATTCCCATTGAACATACTGCCCTGTATCCTTGTCATTATTTAAATACCGTTTGTTAACGGTCCACATATCAAAAAAGACAAATAGAGCCAAACTGCCTAACAATATGTTTTGCTTCAGTTTCCCTTGAACAAACATCCACATTAACCCGCCAGCAACAAATATTAACAGGAAGCTACGCCAAGCATCTGCAGTGGTAATTCCTTTTCGGATATCCTCAACTTGTGCAAAAAAACCAGGCAGTTGAGCTGCAGGAAATTTGGCTTGCTCTTGCAGCTGTTGTCCTAATCGAGCGTCTCCGCTAGGATTAGTAAAATCTGTAAACATAGTTGGAGAGATTGCAATCAATAATGCCAAGCCTCCCGAAATTCCTATAGCTATGTATAATTTATTGATGTTCTTCTTAATCTCTTCTGAAGATTTTAAAACCTTATCTAATGCAACAAAGGCGAGAACAGGGATAGCCAATTCAGCGATTACCAATATCATAGATACCGCTCTGAATTTGTTGTAACCCGGAACGAAATCTAAAAAGAAATCTGTTAACCCCATAAAGTTCTTACCCCATGCCAGCATGATTGACAAAATTGTAGCTAACAACATCGCCCACTTTAATGGTCCATTAACAAAGAACACCCCTAAGATAAAAAGGAAACAAACAATTGCACCAACATATACAGGACCAGACGTAAAAGGTTGGTCACCATGATATTTCTGAGCATAACCCAACAACTGCTTATACTGACCAGAAGCATCTTCTAATAATTCTGGATCCCCTCCAATTCCAGCGGATTCTCCACCTTGAAAATCTGGGACAAGTAATGTAAAAGTCTCTGCAACACCATAGCTCCAAGCCGTAGCGTAGTCTTTATCTAAACCAGATGTTTGGTTCTTATTATTAAGTATTGTTAGCTCAGATTTACCCCGCGTACTGTATTTACCATATTCGTAAACTGCCCAAAGGCCTGAAATGTTTGGTCCAATTGCTAAAACGAGAGCTACCAATAAATAAACTGTTGACTTCATAAAACTAGGAAGTTGTTTCTCCTTTATTGCTTCATAAAATTTAAACGCCCCATAAATCCCAAGAATCATTGCTAAATAATAGGTGATTTGCAAGTGATTTGCTTTTAGCTCTAGAGAGAAAAATAAGGCAGTTATTGCAGCCCCTAAAAGATATTTACCTCGATAGGCCAATATAAATCCAGCCAAAATAGGTGCCATATATGCAATTGCTATTCCTTTAGTATTATGTCCGGCTTCTAGTATGATAAAGAAATAAGAAGAGAAGGCAAATGCAAACGACCCTATCGCGCTTGGCAGTGGATCAATTTTTAAAACAAGTAATAAAATATAAAAACCAATTAAGTATAGAAAGAGCTGTTTCACTGGAGGATCCATCCATATTGACATGGCCTTATCCACATGGTTCATCAAATTACCTTTCTTTCTAAAAGACACAAGATAAGCCGGCATTCCACCAAACATTGAATTCGTCCAAAGCGCCTCATCACCAGTTTTTTCACGATAATCGGCAATCTCTTTGGACATTCCTTTATAGTTCTTAATATCCCCTTGAATTAGCTTATAACCTTTTAAAACTGGAGAGAAATAAACTAGCGTTATCGCCAAAAAAGAAGCCACAACAATAATGTGTGGCAACAATTTTTTAAAATCAAAATTCTTCATAAATGAGTTTTATTCAACATCTTCGTAATCAACATCTTCAGCCTCTACCTGATATATTTTCGATTGTTGCTTCGTTTTAATCCGGACCTCCCCTTCTTCCTGCTGCTGCCCACTTTGTTGCTGACTAAATTTATCTTGCATATTCTGTTGAGCCTTGCTAACAAAAATTTTCAATAGATATGGAAAGAAAATACGGCCAATAAATTTAAACGCATAGTAGAATAAAACGATTCCTAATATAGTTTTTAACAAACCCATTAACGGCTTAAGTATAAGTTTCTTTCAGCATAGATCTTTGTGAAGAATGGATCTCTTAAATCATCGATAAACTGAATTGCCTCTCCTGTAGACTTCATTTCTGGTCCTAGCTCCTTGTTAACATTCGGAAATTTATCGAACGAAAACACGGGTATTTTTATTGCATACCCTTTCTTTCGCGGTTTAAAATCGAAGTCTGTGACTTTCTTTTCACCTAACATGATTTTGGTTGCAAAGTTCACATAAGGTTCATCATATGCCTTAGCAATAAATGGAACTGTTCTAGATGCCCTAGGATTGGCCTCAATAACATAAACCTTATCATCTTTTATCGCAAATTGCATATTAATCAAACCAACAGTTTCTAAATCAACAGCAACCTTTTTGGTAATATCCTCTATTTGCTGAATGATAAAATCTCCCAAATTATATGGGGGAAGAACACCATAAGAGTCTCCGGAATGTATACCTGCAGGCTCAATGTGCTGCATAATTCCTATAATATATACATTTTCACCATCACAAATTGCATCAGATTCTGCTTCGATTGCACCGGCTAAATAATGGTCTAACAAGATCTTGTTATTAGGCATCTGGTTATGAATCTTCGTAACATGACGCTCTAATTCATCTTCATTAATCACAATTTTCATCCCTTGTCCGCCAAGAACATAGGATGGCCTAACCAATAATGGAAACCCTAAATCTTTACTTTCTTCAACGGCTTCTTGAGCACTATCAACAGTAGTAAATTTTGGATATGCAATTTTCTTCTCTTTTAATAAATTCGAAAAACGACCCCTATCTTCAGCTAAATCGAGTGCATTAAATGACGTTCCAATCACTTTAACCCCATATCGGTCGAGCTTCTCCGCAAGTTTTAATGCCGTTTGTCCTCCCAACTGAACAATTACTCCAACTGGATCTTCATGGAGAATGATATCGTAAATATGCTCCCAGAAAACAGGTTCAAAATATAACTTATCCGATGTGTCAAAATCCGTTGAAACTGTTTCAGGATTACAATTAATCATGATGGTTTCGTATCCACATTCTTTGGCTGCAAGAACACCGTGAACACAACAATAGTCGAACTCAATACCTTGCCCAATGCGATTTGGTCCTGCTCCTAAAACGACTATTTTCTTTTTGTCACTTTTAATTGACTCATTTTCATCTTCGAAAGTCGAGTAATAATAAGGTGTTTTCGCTTCAAACTCAGCTGCACAAGTATCAACAAGTTTATAAACCCTTTTTATACCTAGGTCGTTTCGTTTTTTATATACCTCACTCTCTTTACAGTTTAGCAAATGAGCGACCTGTCTATCAGCGTAACCCCGTTGCTTTGCATCATAAAGCAACCCTTTTGGGATTTCACCAACATTGTATTTTTCAATTTCCTTTTCTAAGCTAAGTAACTCGTCTATTTGATGCAAAAACCAATTGTCAATTCTAGTTACTTCATGAATTTTCTTGAATGGAATACCCATTTTAATTGCATCATAAATATGGAAAACTCTATCATAACTTGGATGCTGCAAGCTATTCATTACAGCATCTCTGCTTCTTAGCTCACGGCCATCTGCGCCTAAACCATTCCTCCCAATCTCTAGCGACTGACATGCTTTTTGGAGTGCTTCTTGAAAAGTTCTTCCAATCGCCATTACTTCACCAACAGATTTCATTTGAAGACCAACTTCGCGATCCGCTCCCACGAATTTATCGAAATTCCAACGAGGAATTTTCACTATAACATAATCTAACGTTGGCTCAAAATAGGCGGAAGTCGATTTTGTTATCTGATTCCCTAGTTCGTTTAAATGATAACCTATAGCTAATTTAGCTGCAATCTTTGCAATAGGATATCCCGTTGCTTTAGATGCCAATGCAGATGATCGCGAAACCCTAGGATTTATCTCAATAGCGATTATATCTTCTGCATCATCAGGGCTTACGGCAAACTGCACATTGCACCCCCCAGCAAAATCACCAATAGAACGCATCATTTTAATGGCCATATCTCGCATTCGTTGATATGTTGTATCGGATAAAGTCATTGCCGGTGCAACTGTAATTGAATCCCCCGTATGGATTCCCATTGGGTCAAAATTTTCAATAGAACAAATAATAATTACATTATCATTTGCATCACGCAAAAGTTCTAACTCAAATTCTTTCCAGCCCAATAAAGCTTTATCAATCATCACCTCTTTAATTGGTGACATATGAAGTCCTGAATCTAATAATTTGTCAAATTTATCTTCATCATGCACAACTGCAGCACCTGAACCTCCCAAAGTAAATGAAGAGCGAATGCAAAGTGGAAATCCGAATTTTTGAGCAATTTCCTTACCCTCTAAAAACGATTTAGCTGTCGCTTGAGGTGCCATACCGACACCTATTTCTAACATTAATTTTCTAAACTTTTCCCTATCTTCAGTAATTTCAATTGCATCAATATTTACACCAACGATTTTTACACCAAAGTCTTCCCAAATTCCAAGATTATCACATTCAATACATAAGTTCAAGGCTGTTTGGCCTCCCATAGTTGGAAGCACTGCGTCAATTTTATGTTTCTCCAATATCTCACGAATCGACTGTGAATTAAGAGGAAGTAAATAAATATTATCAGCGGTAACTTTATCCGTCATAATTGTAGCCGGATTTGAATTTATTAGAGTCACCTCAATCCCTTCTTCACGCAAAGAGCGTGAAGCCTGAGACCCAGAATAATCAAATTCACAAGCTTGACCGATTACTATCGGACCACTTCCAATAATCAAAATTGACTTAATACTATTATCTTTGGGCATCTGCTGCAGTATTATTTAAACGAATAACTGAACGCGAATTTAATGAGAATCCAACAAGAAATCGAGTATTTTTTCATGTGTTTATACACACAGTATTAACGATGGATTCGCACAGCTTTTCTCATAAAGATTTATCGATTCATTATACTAAGTTTGGTGCGGGCCCAACTCCACTTTTTGCCTTTCATGGTTTTGCGAGAACTGGGCAAGACTTTGCATTGTTTGAACCTTACCTTAAAGAACGATATACCATCTATGCTTTCGATCTTTTTCTGCACGGGAAAAGTTCGTTTCCAAAAGATAGAATTGAAGAAAAACCAATTTCTGAAATTGAGCTAAAACACTTTTTTGAAGCTTTGCTTTCCAGGCTAAGCATTTCAGATTTCGCTTTAATGGGCTATAGCTTGGGTGGTAAAATTGCACTATCTCTTTTACAGCTATTTCCAAATTCTGTTAAAGAAATTTACCTTTTGGCGCCAGATGGTATTATCCTTAACAGGTGGTACAATTTTACTAGCAGAACTAGAATCGGCAGAAAGATCTATCGTTACATCACAGACAATCCAAATAGCTACTTCACAATGCTTGGAATTCTTAAATTCACTGGTATTATTAGAAAAAAGATGCACACTTTTTTATTAGATAACATGAAGACAAAGAAAAAGAGAGAGTTAGTTTATAATATCTGGCGCACCTATTCTTTAATTAAACCTAATATTGACTTAATTCAAAAAAACATTAATAATCATAACGTAACTTGCCATTTATTCTTTGGGAAAAACGACAATATTATTAAGCCAAAAATAGGAAAAGGCTTCGCCAGTATGCTTCCAAATCATGCAAGATTGCACATTATTGATTGCGGTCATGTGCTAATTAGAGAACAAACGGGGGAAATAATTCAAAAAATCATCAACAATGAGAAGATTAACTATCATAATCACTAGCATTTTACTAATTAGCTGCGCCACTTTCAAAAAAAGTCCGGCTCTCAAGGAATTTATCATCCTATCGGCAACTGTCCAAAAATGGCATGGTGGGCAAAAAAGTAGCGGAACTGGGATTCATTACAAAATCATCGCATTAGCAAACTCAAGCAACCTAACTATCGATTCTCTTCATTTAGCTGGATACTCAGCTAAAATTGGTATAATGAAAGGAAACAAAGCAGCAGAAACTATTAAGAAAGGAGATACGCTAACATTAAAAGTTGGCACACCAAATTCTATTGCACTTCAGCTGAACGGAACGGTCAGCTATAATGGAGATCTAAGAAAGAATGTAACTTTTGAAAAACTTCAAGATTTATATTATCCATAATTAAGCGCATAAAAAAAGCCCCACCTTTAGGTAGAGCTTTTTCAAACAATTAATCTAGCCAATTATTTTTTATGTCTTGGTTCGTCAGATACAGAGATTTTCTTTCTGCCTTTAGCTCTTCTTCTTGCTAATACCTTTCTACCGGCTTTAGTTGACATTCTGTCTCTAAACCCGTGTTTGTTCTTTCTCTTTCTGTTCGATGGTTGAAAAGTCCTTTTCATATCTTTAAGCTATAGGTATTCGTAAATTGGAGTGCAAAAATATACCTTTTTTACTTACCCGCAAACAATTTAGATAATTTATCTTTCATTTTAAATATATCTTTGCCTTCATTATTAACAACCTTTTGGCCAACAAAACAGCAGACGAAGAAAAAGTAAAAATCACGAAAGAATCCTTTAAACGATCTTTGCGTATTTTTAAATACATAAAGCCCTACATAGGTGTTTTTACAATCGGCCTGTTTTTCCTTTTTGTTACAGGAGCTACTGCATTAGCATTCCCTAAATTAATGGGAAACATGATTGATGCATCTAAAGAAACGTCAATTGATGATATTAATAGGATAGCACTTATTCTTTTGGTGGTGTTCATATTTCAGTCGATTGCATCTTACTTCAGGATTTATACCTTCTCGTATGTTACTGAAAAAGCATTAGGGAAAATGAGACTGGATGTATACCAACACGTTATTAAATTACCAATGACATTCTTTTCTACTAGGAGAGTTGGGGAATTAAATAGCCGAATTTCAAGTGATGTTGAGTTACTCAACACTACGTTTACGATTACAATTGCTGAGTTACTTCGACAAATCATTATTATTATAGGTGGTGTAATATTTCTAGCAACCATTTCTAGCAAGTTGACACTAGGTATGTTATCTATTGTTCCAATGGTCGCTATTTCGGCAGTTATATTTGGAAAATATATTAAAGGATTTTCGAAACAAACTCAAGCCAAGATTGCAGAATCGAATGTAATTGTAGAAGAGACATTTCAGGGGATTGCCAATGTAAAATCATTTGCCAACGAAGGTTTTGAAATCATACGATACGCTAACGACATTAAAGAAGTCGTATCGCTGGCGATTAAGGGCGCCAAATGGCGAGGAGCATTTGCTTCTTTTATCATCTTCTGCATTTTCGGGTCTATTGTTGCAGTGGTATGGTACGGTGCGATTTTAGTGCAAGGCGGAGAACTTTCCATAGGCGAGTTAATCTCATTCATACTTTACACTGTGTTTATGGGTGCTTCTATTGGTGGAATTGCCGCGCAATATGCACAGGTTCAAAAAGCAATTGGAGCTACTGAAAACCTAATGGACCTGTTAGATGAAAATGCCGAAGAAATTAACACCCAAGAATCAAAATCAATTAAAATAAGTGGAGATATTGGATTTAGTAACGTATCTTTCAACTATCCATCAAGAAAAGATGTGACAGTACTTTCCGATGTTTCATTTACCGCAAAATCTGGGCAATTAATCGCAGTAGTTGGCCCCAGCGGTGCAGGGAAATCAACTATTGCATCCCTTCTTTTTAGATTTTATGACGCTAAATCTGGTTCTATTAAAATTGATAACAAATTAGTTTCTGAATATTCTATTACAGGCTTAAGAAACGAAATGGCAATTGTGCCTCAAGATGTTATTCTTTTTGGTGGCACCATACAAGAGAACATAGCTTACGGAAAACCAAATGCAACTCTCCAAGAAATTAAACTCGCTGCCGAACAAGCTAATGCTAAAGGTTTTGTTGAAAAATTCCCTGAGCAGTATGATACTATTGTGGGAGAAAGAGGCGTTCAACTTTCGGGGGGACAACGCCAGCGCATAGCTATTGCACGAGCCGTTCTCAAAGATCCATCTATATTAATTTTGGATGAAGCAACTAGTTCTTTAGATTCAGAATCTGAAAAACTTGTGCAAAACGCACTGGAAAAACTAATGAAAGACCGCACCTCGATTGTAATTGCTCATCGATTATCTACAATAAGAAATGCAGATAAAATTTTGGTTCTAGAAAATGGTGAGATAAAAGAAAGTGGAACCCATGATGAGCTTATTTCCAATAAAACTGGCACATACAGACACCTCTCCGATCTTCAATTCGAATTATCATGAAAAAATTATTTACTTTTTTAATTTTCATTATTAGCATTTGCACATTTGCGCAAGAAACCATAGATGCGCAACGTCCAACCATGACGGAGTCAAACACAGTTGTAGCTCCCGGTTTTATTCAAGCAGAAAATGGCGGCACTTATATTGATGGATTTTATGGATTTAACACATTTGTACGCTTTGGAATAACTGAACGGCTAGAATTTAGATTTGCAACCGCATACGCTTCTCCAACGTTAGACCTAAGTGGAAAAATATTTATTTGGGGAGGCAAAGGGGCAATACCTGGGCTATCATTCCAATTGGATTACAACCCATTTTTTGGAAGACAGAATTATACATTATCGGCTACCGGAGATTTGAGTAAAAAGTTCTTTTATACAATAAATGCTGGAAACGATTACAGTTGGTATGGTCTTGGCCTCATCGGATTCTCATATACTAAAGGATGCATTTTTGGAGAGTATAAATACCACGAAGACTACCAGCAACTGAATTTTGGAGTAACGTATATCTTAAAAAACGAAGTGCAATTTGATCTTAATGGAGGCCTAATTGATTATTCTACACTTTATGTTGGTGCAGGAATTGCCTTTAGATTAAAACCATTTGATCTAATTAAAAACGATGGGACAGTTGTGTTCCCTACTGCAGAATAAATTAATACCCTTAATAGATAAGCACCACGATTTCTAAGTTATGGAAGACAGATTAATAGAATATATAAAAAGCGTATTAGAAAACATACCTAATGGGTGGCTAAATCTAACTACACATAGACTTGACATATATGATGAAAGTAAAGCTAAAACTCAATTTTTAGACGAACTTGAAAACTTGTATAGTAATAGTAAAGCTTTACCTTCTGAATTAAACGAATTACCAACTGCATACGATTACATTCGTCTAGGTCATCCTTTGTCATGTTTATTAGAATGGGGAGTTGCAAAATCTAATGGTCTTAATTCTGAAAATGTGATAAGCTTTTCATCCAAGATCGCGCCAGTTATGGCGATTCTTAGAAAGAACCTACTTGATAAAAAAAATACTAAAATATTTTATACAGGAGATTCTCCAGATTCTTTTGACTCGGAAGTCCTTAAAGAGATTTATGGCTATCAATTTGAATTAAAGCAAGTAAATGATGTTTCTTCTATTGTTAAAGAAAATAGTAGCAATATTTTAATATCTCAGCCCAAAGAAATATGCAGTTTCGAACTATCATCAAATATTGATTTCTATGTTAACACGAGCTCGCAACTTGGTAGCATCTTGGCAGTAAACGGTAAAGAAAATGAGAGCTATATTTCAGAAATTCAACATGTAAGAAGAAGAGAGACGATTGCAATGACTCCGGCTAATTGTCTTATTGTTTTGAACAGAATAACAAACTCCTCTTTAGCAGGCACTTCTGGTAATTTAGAATCGAACAAAACAAAAGTATTAGATTCAATCGCTGAGATTACTGGCTCAAAAACAAAGGCAGTGGTTGCCTCTAGTGGACTATCCATGCAATATGCTATTGTAATGGGATTAATTCATGATGCTCAGAAGAACCATAAAGGAAAGGCAATAAAAATTGTGGTTCCACCAAATTGCTACGGCGGGACAAACGACCAAGCAAGAAGGGTTGCAGCATGCATAGACAATGTTGAGGTAATAGATTTGCCTGTAGATGGAGACCATGACATGGTGCAAAGCATAATTCTCGTATTAGATAAAATTGCCACTGAAGATGCTGTACCATACATAATTACTGAAATACCGACAAACCCTAGAGTTGAAGTTCCTGACCTATTAAAATTAAAAGATGCCCTAAGTCAAAAGCGAACAACCGCTAATGGGAAAATTGCAACTGATCCTGTATTTATTTTAGATCAAACTTTTTGCCCCAATACAAACTTTTTAGGGGAAACCGAAATATTAGCATCAGTTAGAACTATTGCATACGTCAGCGGTTCAAAATTTCCTAGCGGTGGACAATGCACTGCTGGTTATTGTGTAGCTAATAAAAAAGCGGGTGCGTTGATGGAAAGAATTGATTTACATCTAAGCCTTTGCGATAACGAAGCGACTGCCCTTCAAATGGAAATATTGGCCAAACAATTACCATCAATGAACCAACGAATTAAAGATGCATATACCAACACACGTGAATTTGTTACGTTCATAAATGACACGTTACCAGCTGCAAAAATCAATTTTGTAACAGAACAACTTGCCAAACAAGGCTTCACTCCTTCTGTTTTCTCACTAGACTTGCCTACTAAAGGCAACACTGACGATGAAAAAGAAGATTACAAAAGAGCATTGAATTTGAAATTAATCAACTTAATGATTACTCAAATTCCTGATGAAAGCAAATATTGTGTGAGTTATGGGCAACTAAAGGGTTGCTATTGGACTATACCTGCTACTTCAACTCAAGGAACAACCAAAGAAGGCGACAAAGATTACATTGCACGCGTAGCTCTTTCAGCTAACATGGACCTTGAGTTACACAAAAAAGTCTTTTTAGATTTTGTTAAAAGTATTTGATTAACAGCTCCCTGTTCCTGAATTAATAATTAATTACATGTTAATTAATAACTTTGCAGTTTCCTAGCCTAAATTCAGAAGATAAATTCCATTAAGAAGATTTGAAATATCCAAAATCTGCAGTAAAAACATCAAACCAAAACTCTTCTTACGTAAATAAATCGTAGACATTATTTAAAAAAATCTTGGGAAAACCCAAGGCACATTATAAGAGAAAGGTATACCAAAGCCAGCTCTTAAAAAAGCAATATATAAATAACTTAAACGGTCTGATTATTAGAGCTTAACCCAAACCACCTTTTTGGTTTCGAAAAATTCTTCTGTAAAGTGGTCCCTTAGATTAAATACATTGTAATCTCTTTTTATTTCGGCAAGTTCATCGTTAATATCACCACCTTTTAAATAGAGAATACCATTAAGCAATTTATTACTGTTCTTTTTCAAAGTTTTGCCATGCACCCAATTTATAAAGGGTTTCATGCGGGTTACAGCCCGGCTAATTATAAAGTCGTATTTGTATTTAACTTTTTCAGCCCTTTGGTGCTCTGTAGTAAGGTTAATTAAACCAATTGCTTCGGCAACTTCATTTACCACTTTTATTTTTTTACCAATAGAATCGACACAATGAAATCGACACTTTGGAAACAGAATAGCCAAAGGTATACCAGGGAAACCACCGCCAGTACCAACATCTAGGATAGAGGTTCCATCTCTAAAATTGATGATTTTCGCAATTCCTAATGAATGCAGCGCATGGCGCTCATATAAGTGATAAATGTCCTTACGAGAGATAACATTTATCTGCTCATTCCATTCAGTATACAATCTTTCCAGTTCAGAAAACTGCCACTTCTGATGGTCCGATAAATCAGGAAAATATTGATAAATTAGTTCTACGCCTTCCATGGCTAAACTAGCTATATTTTGTCCTTAGAGTTTTTAAGAATCTGAAATAAGAAATCTCTCGCCCTAAACAGCTGAGCCTTTACTGTACCAAGCGGTATCTCAAGCTCTGCCGATATTTCTTCATAAGAATACTCCTTAAAGTATCGTAATTCAACTAATTCCCGATATCGCGGTTTTAATTGTTCAACTACACTGCGCATGAGCTTAATTTTTTGCTGACGCACTAACTCCTCTTCCGGATCTCGAGTATTCGATTTTAAATCAACTTGTATTTCTCCACCTTCATCATCAAAAATTCCTTTATCAATGGAATACAATTTCATCTTCTTCTTTCGAATAAAATCAATACAATTATTACTCGCTATCTTAAACAACCAGGTACTAAATGCATAATTAGGAGTATACTGCTCTAAACGTTTAAAAGCCTTGCCAAATGCTTCGATTGTTAAATCATCAGCATCTTCGCGGTTATTAACCATTTTAAGCAACATAAAATAAATAGAATCTCTATATCGGTTCATTAAACTAGCATAAGCCATCTGATCACCGCCAATCGCTTTTTTCACCAGCGTGTAATCCTGCTTACCCTTATCTGATAAATTTGAATTTATATCGTCCTCCATTTCCCTGGTTTGATAACTAAATTGGATAGTGTAATTAATGGGTAGATGATTATTAATAATATTTCAAACACTGGTGCACAGTACCAAATACCTCTTTCACCCATCTTTTTTTCACTTTGATGAAATATCAATAATTGAATCAACATCCTAACGCCATATATTCCCAATACAATTTGTAATTGAAAACCGACGATAATAAGAGCTAAGAACGCTGCATGAAATAGAACAACGCTACCAGTTAATGTCGCTAACAAAAATAAATGTGCTACTTTATATTGTTTACCTGTAGTCATATGTCTTCTTTTCTGATGAAACCAATCACTAAATGATTCTTTAGGTTTAGAAATTGTATTGGCCAGTATACCTATTACAACTTCAGTATTACTAGAATTACCTGTTTCGTTGATAAACAAGTCGTCATCACCAGATTTGAGGTGGTGATGACTCGCAAAACCTTTGTTTTTAAAAAATAAATCTTTGCGGTACGCCATGTTTCTACCTACACCCATATAAGGAACTCCTAATTTCGCAAAGGACAAATATTTGATAGCTATATAAATAGCATCAAAACGAATGAGTGTATTAAGTAAACCAGCTTTCTTTTCATAACCGCCATACCCCAACACGATCTCCTTTCCTTCATTAAACCCATTACTTATAGTTGCTAACCATTCTTTAGAGCTCGGTTTACAATCTGCGTCTGTAAAAACGATAAGATCATTTGCTGCAGCTTTAATCCCTAATGTAATTGCAAATTTCTTTCCCCCATAAAAGTTGACTGTTTCTTTTAAAGTTGTGACTTTAAAGTTATCATATTTCATAGAAAAAGCGCGAAGTACATCTTGTGTATCATCAGAAGAACAATCGTCAACAACGATAATTTCAAAATCTGGGTGATTTTGTTCTAGAATTAAAGGCAGGTTTTCTAACAAGTTTTTTTCCTCGTTTCGTGCAGCAATAACCACAGTAACAGGCTCCTTAGCCACCTTTGCTTTACGTTTACGAGCAAACGCTAGTGAACCAAAAACAATGGAATAAATAAGCATCTGCAAACTTGCAGCAACGACAAATACCCAAAAAATAATTTCAATTATTCCCACGATTCCAAAACTACTAGGACTTTAAAGGTAAAGATTTTTGAATACATAAAGGTTTCCACATCCACATGTTAGTCATTTAAATAGACTGGATATAAAAATGATAAGCCATTTTTATAAAACTGCTATAATTATATTTAAACAATGGAGTATATTTCGTAATGTTCAAACTAGAGATGAAGTATTCATTAAAAAAGATTGCTAAATTGCAAAGACAACTGCTTAATATTTAAAAAGCTTCGCAATTGCGGGGCTTTTTTCGTTTATTTTGTCCAAAATATCAGCATACAGAATGCAATTCGAATTAAATAGTGAAGATGCCTCCTCAAAGGCTAGAGCGGGAACAATAACAACAGCCCACGGAAAAATAGAAACGCCTATTTTTATGCCTGTTGGCACTGCTGGCACCGTTAAAGGCGTCCACCAACGCGAACTATACGAAGACATTAAAGCTCAGATCATATTAAGTAATACGTATCATCTATATATAAGACCGGGATTAGATGTTATCGAAAAAGCAGGAGGTCTTCACAAATTCAACAACTGGCATAAGCCAATTCTAACTGACAGTGGTGGATACCAAGTATATTCTTTAGCAGGCCAGCGAAAAATAAAAGAGGATGGTGTTAAGTTTTCCTCTCATGTTGACGGCTCTAAACTTTTCTTTACCCCCGAAAACGTAATGGATACGCAACGAACAATAGGTGCTGATATTATTATGGCATTTGATGAATGCACACCATATCCTTGCGAATACAAATACGCCAAACGCAGTATGGAAATGACACATCGCTGGCTAAAAAGATGCTGTGAACGTTTCGATTCAACCGTACCAAAATATGGTTACGACCAGACTTTCTTCCCGATTGTTCAAGGAAGTGTCTATAAAGATTTGCGGATCAAATCTGCTGAAACAATTGCATCCTTTGAAAGAGAAGGAAACGCAATTGGTGGTTTATCTGTGGGTGAACCTCACGAAGAAATGTACGCCATGACTGATTTGGTTTGCCAAATACTTCCTAAAGACAAACCAAGATATTTAATGGGAGTTGGTACACCTGCCAACTTATTAGAAAACATTGCGTTAGGGGTTGATATGTTTGATTGCGTAATGCCGACCAGAAATGCCAGAAATGGTCAACTTTTCACCCAAAATGGCATAATGAATATTAAAAATGAAAAATGGAAAGAAGATTTCTCTCCACTAGATCCTGAAGGAACTTCATATGTAGATTCGCAATACTCTAAGGCTTATGTTCGCCATCTAATCACATTAAACGAGCGACTCGGAGCTCAGATAGCAAGTATTCATAACTTAGCATTCTATTTATGGTTGGTCAATGAAGCGAGAAGACAGATTATTGCAGGAACATTCACTTCTTGGAAGAATACAATGGTAAAAAAAGTTGCGGAAAGAATTTAGTGAAAAAGCTAGACATTTATATCGTTAAGAATTTCCTCGTAACGTTCTTTTTTCTTTTGGGAATTATCATGTCCATTGCTGTAGTATTTGATATTTCAGAAAAATTAGAAGATTTTCTAACCAATCAACCAACCACAAAAGCATTGGTAATCGATTATTACCTCAATTTTGTCATCTACTACACGAATCTCTTTAGCGCACTATTAATTTTTATCGCAGTCTTATTCTTTACCGCCAAGCTAGCTGCTAGGACTGAAATAATTGCAATACTTACCAGCGGTGTGAGTTTTAATCGCTTGCTTGTCCCTTACTTTATTGCTGCAACCATTTTAGCATCACTATCTTGGTACGCTAATAATTATTTGGTGCCTCAGGCAAACAAAACAAGACTGCAATTCGAGGAGACTTATGTTAATGGTTTTTCAAGCTATAAAATGAAGAACATACATAAGCAAATTACTCCTGACGAAATGATATACATGGAATCTTATAACAATTTGAAAGACATTGGATATAAGTTTGCTTGGGAAAAATGGAAAGACGGCAAATTGAAATTCAAGATGATGTCAGACTTCATTAGGTGGGATAGTGTTGGGAATCAATGGCAAATTGAACGTTACACTATTCGACAAATAAATGGGCTTGACGAAGAAATAATTCATGGTGCTAGAATCGATACTATCATAACCAATATGTTTCCTTCAGATTTTGAACGCAGTTATACCCAAGTATCGACTATGCAGACTCCTGCATTGAAGAAATTCATTGAAGAGCAGCGACAAATTGGTTCCGATGAAGTAACTCACTACGAGTTAGAACTCTATCAGCGATCATCTATGCCTTTTGCTACCTATATATTAACATTAATTGGTGTTGCCGTCGCTAGTAGAAAAATTAGAGGGGGAACTGGAATTCATATTGCACTTGGCCTGGGTGTAAGCGTATTGTATATCCTGGCAATGAAGGTTACTACTGTATATGCCACTAATGCAGGGTTAAACCCTTTTATTGCAGTTTGGATACCGAACGCGTGCTTTGCTTTAATATCTATTTATATCTATAAAAAAGCCCCGAAATAGTTTTTAAAATCTTCCTTTCCAGGTGAAAAACTGTTTAAAACTTAATACCGGTTCTTGATCGAAAATTCCATATATAGTCGACCCACTTCCAGTCATGGATGCATATTCTGCACCGATATCATATAACTCCTTTTTTAAGGATTCAATCTGTGGATATTTCTTAAAAACAGATGTCTCGAATTCGTTGATTATTGATTCGTTCCATCTACTAATTGGGCTAGTTAATTTATCGATTAAATCAGTTTTCGAATCATCCACAGTGACACCGCTAAATGCGTCTGCTGTACTTACATGAATATTAGGATTGACCAAAATAATCCATTTACCAGATAAATCAACATTAATAGGTCGCAGAATCTCCCCCTTTCCAGTAGCAACTGCCGAACGGTTTTCTATAAAAAAAGGACAATCACTGCCTAACTGAGCCGCATACTTTATCCTTTTTTGTATCGAAATGTTAAGCTCGAAAAGTTCATTCAACATATTAATACAAAATGCTCCATTGGCAGACCCACCGCCTAAACCAGCACCCATCGGAATAACTTTATGCAGATGCATTTTAACATTACCAATCGAATAATCATTTTTGATTATGTCATAGGCTTTTATACATAGATTATTAGCTGAGTCGCCTGGAATATCAAGACCCGAAGAAGTAAATTCAAATTCTTTGCTTTCTACTAACTCCAAAACATCGAAAAAAGCTACTGGATGTAATAAAGATTCAATATCATGAAATTCATCGGCTCGCTTGCGAAGAATGTTTAACCCAATATTTATTTTTGCGTTCGGAAAAGTTATCATTATAGCAACTAGTCTTCCTAATTACAATCTCTGAAGTGGTGTGCAAACTCCATCAACACAGCTATAACACTTCAACTTATCTTTAAATACTGATGATTTGAATATTGACTTATTCATCAGCATTCTGACACATTCTTGTATCCCTTCAATAATTGAGGGATGTGGATGCACTAATTCAGCTAAAATACTAATCCCCACATTCATCTTTATAAGCAATGCTACTCCTTGAATTGCGCTTGACGCATGCTCACCTACAGCCCGCATGCCAAGAATTTTCATCTCCTTGTCATTCGTTACTATAATCTTAAAGAATCCCTGCGTTTTACGCATTGCAATAGCTCTTGCAATACATGAATAATCGATTTGCACAACCTTTACAGCAATGTTTTTCTTGAGGCAATCTTGCTCACTCATGCCCACTCCAGCAACTTCGGGGTCAAGAAACATAATACTTGAGATATTATCGTAGGATAACTTATCTGTTGTTTGCTTAAACATTAATTCAACTGCGTGCCTTGCTTCTAGTTCGCCCATATTTACTAATGCTACTCTTCCTGTAACATCTCCCACAGCATATATATTTGGAATATTGGTTTTCGTGTCGTCATCACCAATGTGAACACCTCTTTTACTCATTTTGACACCCGCCTCTTCCATGCCAATGTTTTTAACATTTGGTGAACGACCAATAGAAATCATAGCTTTTTCAACTTGCATAATTTCCCTTGTACCATCTGGCAAAGACACCTCAAACTCAACTCCTTCATCTTTATGATTCATAGAAACTAGAGTTACTGAATGAAATATTTCCACGCCTTTTTCTTGTAAATTATCGGCAACTAATTTGGCAACATCTTCATCTTCAAAAGGAAGAATTCGCTCAGCTCTATCAAGCAAGTAGACTTTAGTTTTTCCGAAATTGGAAAAAATAGTGGCGAATTCACACCCAATGACACCTGCTCCAACTATCACCAAACTTTTGGGAAAACCTTCAATCTGATGTATACCATCACTGGTCATTATAGTTTTTTCGTCTATATCGATATTTGGTAATTTTCTTGGGTGACTTCCTGTTGCTATTATTATATTTTCTGTCTCAATTATTTTCTTTTCTCCATTATGTTTCGTGACTTCAACTTGACTTGAATTCAACATCTTACCAAAGCCACGCTCGTAACGAAATACAATTTCTTCAGTTTCTGTCTGTAACAACTTTAAATGACATGAATACTGAAATTTTCGATCGAAAATTGCTTCATTCATTGTTCGCTTTACCTCTTCCCAACTAGTCTCAAATTTTTGTCTACCCGTAGAAACAACTGTCTTATTTACCTCATATACCTTTTGCGATAACTCCCAAAGTGTTTTAGAAGAAAGTGCACCATTATAAACCCCTGCTCCACCAACCTTATCATTTTCTACAAGGATGACTTTTTTTCCTAAATCAATCGCTCGCATGGCGGCAGCATAACCCGTAGGTCCGCCACCAATTATACACAAATCAAATTTTCCCATTACGACTCTGTTTAGTGAAGCGAAAGATAAAAAAAGTTATGGATAAATTTCATTATTAATGTTAAGTACTTATAAATTCAAGCGCTTATCCTTAGGAAATTTAACAGCAAATTTAACAATAAACGTCTGCACTTCAGCAGGTTCTAATTTCACTTCCCAATTTAGATAGCCATTTTTCTCATCTCGTCTGGCACTGCTAATTTCTATCACCTCAACCTCGATATCTTTGTTACTTGAAATAGGAACTTGATCCATTAAATCTAAAATGATTGCAATTGATTTTGTATTTCGAATTGTAATCTTGATACCTGTAGTTTCTGTCTTATTGGAACCAATTGTTTGCACCTTGCAAAAGTCTTCAATTTTTTCTCTTTTAATTACGATTGCCGGATCTCTAGCCAAAGAGAAATCTAGAGTGTCATTTGTTGTACTAAGATTAATTATTGACTTCCCCGTGTAGGTTCCTTCGAAGAAAATATTGGCTTGACCAGGCAATAAATTCAATTTATCCCACCCCGCGACTTTTGCTAATAAAAATGCCTCTGGGTCTAATTTTGGTGCTGCAAAATAACGATATTCAGCTGGCAATTCATAAGACTGAATACTAACATCGCGATGCTTTCCATCAGATACTAAAGAATAAGGAATCCCAATCTCAAATGCAGTATTCACTTGCGATGGTGATATTTGAGTAAAATTAGACAATGTCAGGGCGTCCTTATTTTCTTCTAACGTTTTGACCCCCGCCGGCACTAACATTATTTCTTCCGCACCATCTTCTTCAGCGTAGTATCTCTTGAAATCAGTTTTATCATTTCTATAAAGTCCCTCCTGATAATCTTCTTGGTAGCTTAATCTCCATGGGTAAATTATCGGTTGTGTTGAGTTTCTCATGGGGTTTCCGGTAGACAGTTTAAGACTTACATCTTCCCAATCTACACCAGAATTTTGATAAACTTTGGCCTTATAATTTAACGTCATTGGACCATTACTATCTTTAATTCTAATATCATAATTGGGTATCCAACCTGCGTTAGGAACTACATAACTCAAGTTTAGCCGTGCCGCGGAACGAGACTTAGAGGAAATCTCAACAATAATTTCACTTGTAGCCTTGTTCCATTTAGCATTTAATTCGTCTTTTTGCCTTCTTAACTTGCTTTGAACTTCTCGTAAAGAGAAGTTTTTTTGAGTTAATTTCTGCTTATCAATAGCAATATTTTTTAAAGATTCTCTATAATAAATAGCTAAATCGTCCAAGTCTTCTATATCAAAACCCATGTTATTATTAACTTGCTTGTGGGCTACAATCATTTTCCACTCTTCGTCTAAGGCCAATGAGAAGATATTATTCAAACTAATCTTCTTCTCAATCATTTTAATTGAATCTTCTAACATTTTTACTCTTGCATGTGTTCTTCCTTCACGCAAGTGGTCAATGCCATGCGTTACAGATAGAATCGTTATTGCTCCCGTTCCTCTCACCTTGATACTATTTGGGTCTATGTCAGGAGACAAATATGAAAACCGAATTTTACTAATTCCAGCGTCAACCAACTTACTTCCCGTTCTTTCTATTTGAGCTCCTCTAAGAAAAACTGTAACCTTAGTAATTTTTGAATCAACATCAATATATTCTTGAATCTGGGCAAAAGACTGAATTGCAAGCAATAGTGAAATAAATACAAACAGAAATTTTTTCATAAAGTATTTGATAAAACACAAAGGTAACATCAAAAATGAGACAACAATATACTACTGGTCGCTAGACAATTTCAGCTAGCAACATAAGGTATTAACTTACTAATATAATTAATCTTTTAATCTCTTCTTCCTGCAAACATCATAACCCAATATAACAACTGAGTTACGGCGGCCAATGCAGAAACAACATAGGTCATGGCAGCCCAGGTCAAAGCATTTTTTGCCTTATCATATCCTATTCTATCAACAATCCCATGCCTGTTGGATTGCAACCAAATCAGTGCACGATTACTTGCATCAAATTCAACTGGCAAGGTTATTAAACTAAATAATGCCAAGGAACCTTGGCCTAAAACAATTATAGTTAACATGATATCATTGTTAATCCAATGCAATGCAAAGCTGAAAAAGATACTAGCCATAAAAATGTAATTCATCATCTTAGAACTAAATTGAACAATAGGAACCAAAGTAGACCTTAATTGTAGCATATTGTATGCTGTTGCATGTTGCACAGCATGCCCAGTTTCATGCGCTGCGACAGCCGCAGCTGCAACATTCCTTCCATGATAAACATCATTACTCAAATTAATCGTTTTATTTTGTGGATTATAGTGGTCTGTCAAACTACCTGGCACACATGTAATTTCTACATCAAAAATATTATTCTCTTTCAGCATCATTGCCGCAACTTCTTCCCCATTCATGCCATTAGAAGTTGGAACATTAGAATACTCTTTAAATTTACTTTTCAACCTCCTACTTACAACCCAGCCAATAAACATAAAAACCAACATTATTCCAAATAATCCTATATTCATCTTATCTAATTTTTTAAATTTAATTAATGGAATTAAGAAGTCAATTCTTATGCCTTCTTCGAATATTAAGTTTTATTAATAGTTTTTAGACGAATTGACAGATAAAGTGAAGTAAAATTGTCAGACTAATCACTAAATTTGAAGCCATGACAAAACCTTTAATATTAGTTACCAACGATGATGGAGTTTCTGCTCCTGGGATTCGAGCCTTAGTTGAAGTAGCCCAAAAATTAGGGGAAGTTGTAGTTGTTGCTCCTGATCAAGCAAGATCTGGTATGGGCCATGCTATTACCCTAGAAAATACCCTACGAAGGACGTCTATAAATTATTTTGAAGGAATTGAAGCGTATTCATGCAGCGGAACCCCCGTAGATTGCGTAAAACTAGCCGTTAACGTATTTCTTGATAGAAAGCCAGATTTAATAATTTCAGGGATTAATCACGGATCAAACGCATCGGTAAATGTAATTTACTCGGGAACAATGTCTGCTGCAGTTGAAGGTGCTATGGAAAAAATTCCATCGCTAGGATTTTCGTTGCTTGACCACTCGATTGATGCTAACTTTGAAACAGCTAAGAAATATGCAGCTAAAATTATTAAAGAAACATTGAAACGGTCGATTCCTGATGGAATTTGTTTAAATGTCAACTTTCCCAAACGTGGAGAAAATGAAATTGTTGGTATTAAAATTTGCCGACAATGTCATGGTAATTGGACTGAAGAATTTGACGTTAGAATCGATCCTTCAGGAAAAGAATATTATTGGCTTACAGGCGTTTTCATAAATTATGAACCAGAGGCAACAGATACAGATATTTGGGCATTAGATAACAATTATATATCCATAGTTCCTGTCCATTGCGACATGACTGCTTATAGTGCTCTAGAAAAACTAAATAACTGGACTTTATAATGAAAAAATATTTTAAACTTGATTCGTGGCTTACTGGAATTTTTGTTGGATTGCTGCTGCCCGCAACAATATATTTTGGAGGTAAGTCAATTCTTCTATGGCAAGCGCATAAACAAGGTAATGCCCTTGGTTCTGGTTTTGATGAAAGTTTTTCATTATTTGCTTTTGCGATAAACGGAGGAATTATGTATTTTTTTTTAAATAAAAAAGGTCGCGATAAATTTGGTAAAGGAATTATTGCAGCTACGTTTGTTTATGTTTTTATCTGGGTTTTTAAGTATCAGGTATAGATGAAATTTTACGTCATAGCTGGAGAAGCATCTGGAGATCTACATGCATCTAACTTGATGAAGGAGCTAAAGTCTGAAGACTCCGAAACGAAATTTCGGTTTTGGGGTGGAGATTTAATGAATGGTCAAAGCCCTAACCTTGTAAAGCACTATAGGGAAATGGCATTTATGGGATTCACCGAAGTGCTATTGAACCTAAGAACCATTAAAGCCAATCTTAGTTTTTGTAAACAAGACCTTTTAGAATACAATCCAGATGCGCTCATTCTCGTTGACTATCCTGGTTTTAACCTTCGAATCGCGAAGTTTGCTAAAAGTAAAGGAATCAAGGTTTTCTATTACATCTCACCAAAAGTTTGGGCTTGGAATCAGAAAAGAGCTTTAAAAATCAAAGCTTGTGTAGACGAAATGTTTGCCATATTTCCTTTCGAATCAAAATTTTACCAGAAATATAATTTTGATATTAATTATGTAGGTCACCCTTTACTAGATGCAATAGATAACATTTCTTTTTCGAATAATGAAAAAGATATATTTTTAACTAAAAACAAGCTATCAAATAAAGCCATAATTGCTCTTTTACCTGGCAGCAGAAAGCAAGAAGTAACAAGAATACTTTCGGAAATGCTTTCTGTTCAATCATATTTTCCTGATTATCAATTTATAATTGCAGGTGCACCATCATTGGATATAGAGTTTTACAGAACTTTTCTTTCTAGTAATACGACTATAATATTCGATCAAACCTACGATTTATTAAAAATAGCTGAGGCCGCGCTTATTACCTCCGGAACCGCAACTTTAGAAGCTGCTATTTTTAATGTTCCACAAGTTGTTTGCTACAAAGCGGGAACCCTAACTTATCAGATAGCAAAGCGTTTGATTAACGTTAAATTTATATCACTGGTAAATCTCATTCTTAACAAAGAAGCTGTTGCAGAGCTCATTCAAGATGATCTAAATACCAAGCGAATAGTTGACGAGCTCCACAAAATACTTGGGCCAAACAAGAAGCAGCAACTAAACGATTACGAAAAGCTAAGAGAATTACTAGGTGGACAAGGTGCTTCTGCCAAAACTGCATCATTGATGTTGAAAACTCTTAACTAGCGAAGTAATAGTAATAGCCTGCCCAATTATTTTTGCTTTAAATGCGTATTTGGCTAGTCATACTCGTGGGTTTTCTCTCAACATTCTATTCGTTTTCGAATAACGAGATTATTAGAATAGGGATTTTGCATACCCGTGAGCCAATGGCGGTTCTATTTGCTCCCCTCTACGGTAGTTATGAGGTAATTGGAGACGGAAAAGTGCTTTATACTATTAAAGAGAAGGAGGCAATCCAAGTTACCAACATAGGAGGGCAACTTCATTTAAAGTCTTTTAATCGAGACTTGGGAACAGTAAATAAAGTTTACTTTAAACGAACAAAGTGGGGTGCTATTTTTAAAGTAAAACCAACTCGGCCCAATAGATACGAGCACCAATATTTCGACAACCTTACCATCACTCCAAAAGGTTCGAAATTAAAATTAATAAATACCGTCTATATCGAACATTATGTGGCTGGTGTTATTGAATCCGAAGCTGGTTCAAATCAAAATCTTGAGTATTATAAAGTACAAGCAATTATCTGCAGGACATACGCTTTAGCCAATAAAGCGAGGCATAAAAAAGAAGGATTTAGTGTTTGTGACAAGGTACATTGTCAAGTTTATCATAACAGAAGTAGACATAATTCGGACATTCAAAAAGCTTCAAATTCTACAAGGAGAATTGTAGTTGTAGATAGCGACATCGATGTCATAACTGCTGCATTTTTCTCCAATTGTGGGGGGCAAACGGTCAATTCAGAAGATGCTTGGCGATATCCTCTGCCTTATTTAAGGTCCATTTGTGATACATTTTGTACGGATATGCCCCATGCCGCATGGCAGAAAGACGTGCCAAAAGATGTTTGGTTAAACTATTTGAGTAATACGTATAATTTTCCAGTGAATGATTCTCTTTATGCCAATTGTGCTACAGAGCACTTTCCTGAAATGAGAGAAAAATACTTTAGCTATATCGATTCAACTATAACGACTCCCAGAATTAGAAAAGATATGAAGTTTCGTTCTGCTAATTTTAACCTGATAGACGAAGGTGATGTAATCAAGTTTATTGGAAATGGATTTGGACACGGTATTGGCTTATGCCAAGAGGGAGCTATGAAGATGTCAACTTTGGGATACGATTTCAAAGAAATTCTGCATTACTATTATACTGATGTGCACCTCATCGATATAGAGCATATTGATTTTTTTAAAGATTAGTATAATGCTTTTAATTTGCATACTTCAGTCATGAAAAAGTAGTGAATTAGCCATAAGTATTATGGTCTCAAAAAAAATATCTGAGACACAATTTTAAGATTAGCAACAAATAAAATTGGATTAGTATATTTCGATCTTGAAATTCTATCAGCAGATACCCTTCTTCCGACTAATTACTCCATTTATCATAGGATTAATATTCGCAGCATTTTTTCCCTTAAAAATCGACTTGTGGTGGGAAATTCTAATTTGTACATCAGCCCTCACCATTGGAATAGGTGCATTCAAGTTACTCAACAAGAGTTACGGTTTACGATGGATCTACGGAATCTTATTAACCACTACCCTTCTTGCAAACGGGTACTTGCTTACCATAGGCAACATTCAGATTTTCTCTACTTCCCATGTCGGCAATCTTGTTTCTGAAAAAACGTGGCTGCAAGTTCGTGTAACAGAACCTGCAGAAGAAAAAGCTAAATCCTATAAAGTATCAATGGAGGTTGAATCGTTTCGCGACAGCTCTGGGTGGCATGAAACACATGGCAAGGTAATCACTTATATCCAAAAATCAGAAGAAGCTAAAGCAATTGAATATGGAGATATACTCTTGCTAAATACTCGACTTAATGAAAGTAAATCTCCTAATAACCCAGGTGAATTTAACTATAAGCGGTATTTACAGTTTCATAATATATACCACCAATGTTATATCGACGCATCAGATTGGATCAACACCGGCAAAAATGAAGGCTTTTTAATATTTATTTGGTCGAATAGTTTACGAACTCACTTGCTCCGTATATTCAAGCAATACGGAATTAATGGAAATGAATTTGGTGTCGCTTCTGCTCTGGTTTTGGGGTATAAAGGAGCCATAGAAGCCGAACTAATTAGAGCATATTCAAGTGCTGGTGCTACGCACGTATTAGCAGTTTCAGGCCTACATGTGGGGATAATATTTGTTATTCTAAATAACATTTTAATGTTTCTCGATAAAATCAAATATGGCCACATCATCAAAGGAATTTTACTTATCGCTTTTCTCTGGTTTTATGCAATGCTTACAGGTTTATCTCCCTCAGTTTTGAGAGCTGCTACTATGTTTAGTTTTATTGTAATTGCAAAAGCCACGCGGCGAAATACCAATATATATAACACGCTAGCAGTTTCAGCTTTCGTCCTATTGATTATCAATCCGTTTCTAATAATGGAAGTTGGTTTTCAACTCTCATACCTCGCGGTAATCGGCATCATTTATTTGCAACCAAAAATCTATAATTGGCTTAATCCACATAATTGGCTTTTAGATAAAATGTGGGAATTAACAGCTGTTTCTATTGCCGCTCAAGTTGCCACATTTCCGCTTGGACTGTTATACTTTCACCAATTTCCAAACTACTTTTTCATCTCCAACTTAATAGTAATACCAATAGCTACACTTATCGTTTATGCGGGAATACTATTATTTTTAATCTCCTGGGAGACGATACTGGCCGCTTGGGTTGCCAAGGCAATGTATTGGCTAATTTGGTTTATGAACTATTGCGTTCAACTAATTGAATCTATTCCATACGCTCTAACTGAAAGCCTTACAATTAACATCACTGAAACATGGATGATCTATCTCATCATCATCACTTTTTTGATATATTTTGCTTATAAAAAGGCGAAGTATTTACATGTTGCATTAAGCTGCACTTTGTTACTTGTTTCATATCAACTATATCAAGGTATAACACAAAGTAAACAATTAAAATTTGTCGTTTATCATGTGCCCAAAACAACAGCCTTTGAATTTATTGATGGGCATTCTAGTTTTTTAGTCGCTGACAGCTCTTTAATTCATGATAACGAAAAAATGAAATTCTACATTAAGCACCATTGGTGGGAAGTTGGAGCGACCAATAACCAATTAATTGATGGAAATAAATCGGTTTCAAAAAGAGTTAAAAAATATGGAATCGGATTCTTTCAACACAACAAAAAGTCAGTTGCTGTTGTAACTGATCAAAGTAGTGCCCATGCCTCTCAATTATTAGTCGATTATTTAATTGTCTCTAAAATAAAGCACTTGGATCTAGAAAAACTAACTCAGGATTACGAATTCGAAACCTTAATTTTTGATTCATCTAACCCAAAGTGGATGACACAAAAATGGAAACAACAAGCGCTCAAAATGAGACTAAATGTTCATTCTGTACCAAACGATGGTGCATTTGTAGTAGATATTTGAAACCGAATTGAATAAGAAACGTTTTAATTGCTTTATTTGAAACATGGCTAAAACTTTAGGGAGAACAAAAGGCGCAAGCATGGGTACACTACCCGTGTTTATGACAGCTATATCGACCATATTAGGGGCGATATTGTTCCTTCGTTTTGGATATGCCGTTGGTCATGTTGGCTTGTTTGGCACTTTGTTAATTATTCTAGTCGGTCATTTAGTTACTGTGCCCACTGCCCTGGCAGTTGCTGAAATCGCTACTAACCAAAAGGTTGAAGGTGGTGGAGCATATTACATGATTTCGCGATCATTCGGTTTTAATGTTGGAGCCTCTATTGGTATCACTTTATTTCTTTCTCAAGCAGTTAGTGTTGCTTTCTATATAATAGCTTTTGCCGTTGCGTTTGAACCTATTACAGAAATTATTAATGCCTACATGGCAATTCATATTTCTGAAATTCCTTATTTCGGACGACCCGAACTTAACAACACTTGGATAGGACTTATTTTTATGGGGTTGCTTACAATACTGATGGTTACAAAAGGTGCAAACATTGGTGTTAAGGCTTTATATATTGTTGTTGGAGTGCTGTTTGTCTCACTTCTTCTTTTCTTTATGGGTGATGAATCATCAGGTCACCAAACATTGCTAGATTTCAATCAAAAAATTACTGATGGATATGATTTTTTCTATATGTTTACTATTATTTTCCCTGCATTTACAGGTATTGCCGCTGGCCTAGGGCTGTCTGGCGATTTAAGAGATCCAAAAAAATCAATACCGCACGGGACGTTATGGGCAACAATTGTTGGCATAATAGTTTATGTAGCAGTAGCATTTAAACTATACTTCTCAGCGACAACTTTTGAATTAGCATATGACGAAATGATTATGCAAAAAATCGCTATTTGGGGACCAATTATTCCTATAGGTCTAGGATGTGCTGCAATTTCTTCAGCTCTTGGCTCTGTAATGATTGCCCCAAGAACTTTGCAAGCTTTAGGTGTTGATAAAATATTTAATGATGGCGCTAGTGGTTGGTTTGCTAGAGGAAGAAAAAAAGACGGAGAACCTATTAATTCTCTACTCCTTACTTGCGCAATAGCATTTTTCTTTATTGCTATTGGCGATATTGATTTTGTTGCCCAAATTATTTCAATGTTCTTCATGGTTACCTATGGTGCTATTTGTACAATTTCGTTCCTAGAACATTTTGCAGCCGACCCAGCATACAGGCCAACATTTAAATCGAAATGGTATTTCTCAGTTGGTGGGGCAATTCTCTCTTTCGGGCTGATGTTTGCAATGAACTTTGAATATGCCATAATTTCTATTGTAATAATGGTTGGTATCTACTTCTGGGTTGCCGCAAAAAACACGGATAAACCAGGAATAGAAAAACTATTTAAAGGTGTCATTTTCCAATTGAGTAGAGAATTGCAAGTTTATCTCCAAAAAAGAGACAAAGGTATTGATGACACTAACTGGCGACCGTTTATTATATGTTTCAGTCAAGATTCGTTTAAAAGACGTTCAGCCTTCGATATGATTCGTTGGATGTCAAACAAATATGGTTTTGGGACTTACATTCATTATACCGAAGGATTTTTATCAAAAGAAACTTTCGATTCTTCTGCAGATGCACGCGATCGATTAATAGAACTAGCCGAAGGAGTGAAAAGTCGTGTTTATATAGATACTTTGATTAGTCCCTCTTATACTTCTGCAATTGCACAGGTTATTCAGCTTTCTGGCGTTTCTGGTAAAGGGAATAACATGATGTTATTCGAGTATCTAAATTCCGACCCTAAAACGATCCAAGACGTGATCGACAATTATGGTCTATTAAGAACTACAGAATTTGATGTTTGCATTTTAAGAAGTACCTACAAAGGATTTGGCTACAAGAAAGAAATACATATATGGATTTCGCATAAAGATTACGAAAACTCTAACCTTATGATATTGTTGGCATACATTATGATGGGGCACCCTGAATGGAAAAACGCTACAATTAAGATTTTCTCAATTTATGAAAACGACCAAGAAGATGTTCAAAGAGAGAAATTACTGTCGCTTATTCAATCTGGTCGTTTACCTATTTCACAAAACAATATTGAGCTAATTCCTACTGTAAAAGGAGGAGATATTAAATCTACTATTAATATCAAATCTGGAGATGCAGACTTAACAGTGCTTGGCTACGATAATGATTCTCTAGCGAGGCAAGGCATAGAACTTTTTGAAGGTTACGAAGACATAGGTAATATCCTTTTTGTTAGTGCTTTTAAAGAGAAAGAGATTGATTTATTGTAACTATCTAGTGCAACATTTTCTCCAGTGGTGATGTTAAAATATTATTGATATTGTTTAAAACGGTTCATCTTCCTCTTCATTCATTGAAGATGGCATAATCATATTACTTGCACCTGCATCGAAACCAAAATCATCTGATGGTTCGATTGGGGTAAACGAATCGAACTCATCAGATTGTCTATCCATAAACTTGGTAAACTTACCGATAAATTTGAGCGGAACAGTTTGAAGCGAACCATTTCTATGCTTAGCAATATTGACCTCAGCATAATCTTCTGGTATCACATTACCGTCTTCGTCTTGGTCGAGATCATAATAACTAGGGCGATAGATGAACATTACCATATCTGCATCCTGTTCAATCGCACCAGATTCACGTAAATCAGATAGCATTGGTTTTTTAGACCCACCGCGGGTTTCGACTGCACGACTTAACTGAGATAACGCTATTATAGGTATATTTAATTCTTTTGCGATACTTTTAATTGATCTAGAAATTGTACTAATTTCTTGCTCACGATTACCTGCACCACTGGTTCCTCCAACAGTCATTAACTGAAGATAATCAATGATAATCATTTCAATCTTATGCTTCTGCTTTAATCTCCTTGCCTTGGCTCTAAACTCAAAAACAGATAATGCAGGAGTATCATCAATAAAGATTTTCGCATTTGATAATCTATCTATTTTTGAATGCAATTGCTGCCATTCATGATCTTGGAGGTTTCCTTTTTTTAATTTTTCAGAATCTAGTTCTGTTTCGCTAGAAATTAATCGATTAGTAAGTTGTAAAGAAGACATTTCCAAAGAGAAAATAGCAACAGGTCTTTCGTGCTCAACCGCGGTGTTTCTTGCCATAGAAAGAACGAAAGCGGTTTTCCCCATACCAGGTCGAGCAGCCAAAATAACCATGTCTGCAGGCTGAAAACCAGCAGTTACTTTATCAAGTGCTGCAAATCCTGTAGGTACTCCACTAATCGCTTCGTCTTTACCTTGCATTTCTTCGATACGATCAATAGCTTGACTTAATAGAGAATGCATCGGGTCCCAACTTTTCTTTAAATTACCCTCAGTAACAGAAAACAAACCGCTTTCCGCTTTGTCTAATAAATCAAAAATATCTGTAGTTTCATCATAAGCCAATTTTATAGTTTCGGATGAAATACGAATCAACTCACGCTGAACATACTTTTGAGCAATTATTCTTGCGTGATATTCAGCATTGGCAGAAGAAGCAACTCTGCTAGTAAGTTGTGATATATAATATGGTCCTCCAACGAAATCTAAATCCCCACTTTTCTTCAACTTTTCTGTTACTGTAAGTATATCAATCGGCTCGGAATCTTGAAATAGTATCTGAATTGCCTCAAATATTTTTTGATGTGTTTCTTTATAAAAACTGTTTGGCTTAAGTATGTCAATAACATCATTCACTGCCTCTTTTTCGAGCATTAAAGCACCTAAAACAGCGTCTTCTAGATCAACAGCCTGTGGCGGTAATTTACCTTTTTCAATATATTGCGGCAAAGGAGCCACTTTTCGTAATTGAGTGGACGATTTTGTCATTTTCGAATGCGGTTCTTCCATAAACACAAAGGTGAGAATAACTTAAAGATAATACATTAAAATGAAACTGAATGATATCAACAAGTTAATCGATTGATTTGTTAACCGATTGTTGATACTTTAATGTGTTAAAAAGACTTATTATTCGCAGCTTATGCTCAGCAAAGAATTAAAGTAGTTCATTTATTATTTTCTCTACAGAATACCCTTCAGCTTCGGCTTTATAATTTCTAACAATTCTGTGTCTCAAAACTGAACTTGCTATTGCTTTTACATCTTCAATATCTGGTGAAAATTTACCATGTACCAATGCATGACACTTCGCTCCAATTATCAAATATTGTGATGCTCGAGGCCCCGCACCCCAGGAAAGATATTTCTGAACTAGTTCTGGTGTATTCGCTTGATTGGGTCTAGTTTTGTTAACTAGCTTAACAGCATATTCTAACAAATTATCTGTCACCGGTATTCTTCTAACCAAGTCTTGAAAAAATAAAATTTCCTCTGCAGAAATTATACTTTTAACTTCAGAAGTATAGTTAGTCGTTGTCCGTTTAACAACATCAATTTCTTCTTCTAGTGTTGGGTAGTCTACCCAAATATTGAACATAAATCTATCTAGTTGAGCCTCTGGCAAAGGGTAAGTTCCCTCTTGCTCAATTGGGTTTTGAGTTGCTAAAACGAAAAATGGTTTAGCTAATTGGTATGTTGTTCCTCCGGTTGTAACTGAGCGCTCCTGCATAGCCTCTAACAATGCAGATTGTGTTTTAGGTGGTGTTCTGTTTATTTCATCTGCAAGAATAATGTTAGCGAACAAAGGACCTTTTATGAACTTAAAATTTCTGCTTTCGTCTAATATTTCTGACCCTACTATATCAGATGGCATCAAATCCGGTGTAAACTGAATACGATTAAAATTTAATCCTAAACTATCAGCAATTGTATTAACTAAAAGTGTCTTTGCCAGACCAGGAACACCTATTAATAAGCAGTGTCCGTTACTGAAAATTGAAATTAAAACACTATCAATTACATCTTGTTGTCCAACAATTACTTTCCCAATTTCGGCAGCTAACTCCTTATATTTAGCACCAAAAGCTTCTACTGCTTTTACATCTGATTCAAATTTTACTTCTGACATAATTTTATAGTTACGGTTGAGTTATTCCCCAATTATTTTCGAACTCACAGGTTGAGAAAGTGTTATCAATTTTAATATATGTTTTTACAGCTTTTTTTGTAATCCAGTTGGCCAACTTTTCAGCCTGTTTCTGAACTTTGGCAGCTTCTTTAATCCGCTGATAATCATCATCCATATTAACAATATGTGGATCGGTTCTAGACATAATCTTTACCAAACGATAAGCTTGCGAGCCATCAGGTAACTGCGTTGCTATTGGTTTAGAAATATCCCCTTCTTCCATTTTGTCAATTGTAAAAGAAAGCGTTGCGTCCATCTGTCCTAATTGAGCCATATCGAATTTGCTAGCGCCTGTCATATAGTTTATTAACCTACCTCCGTTTTGTTTTGTTTCTTCATCATCTGAGAATAATGTTGCGGCAATTCCAAAATTCAAAGTATCTATCTCATCTATTAGGCTAGTTATGCTATCTAATTGATTTTTTGCTTTTACTAAATCGTAAGGATTCACTTTTGGTGACAACAAAATATGTCTGATTTCGTATTCCTCACCTCTTCTGTTCAACACTTCCATAATATGATACCCATACTCTGTTTCGATTACTTCAGAAAGGTCACCTACTTTTAATTTTCTAGCTGCATCTGCAAATTCAGGTACAAAGTTATCTAGGAGCATATATCCCAAAGACCCTCCTTGCGCAGCAGATCCGGGGTCAGAAGAATATAATGTTGCAATTACCTCAAACTTCGACAAGCCGGCTAAAATATCTTTTCGATATCCCTCTAATTTTATTTTAGCTATCTCCTTTTCTCTATCACTAATTTTTGGTTTGATAACAATTTGTGCCAATTCTACTTCAGAATTAATGTAAGGTAGGCTATCTTTTGGAATATTCTTAAAGTAATCCTTAACTTCTGACGGTGTTAATTCAATTCCATCCATAATTTTTTGTTCCATCATCTGAACTAAAATCTGGTCACGAATTACGTCATGAAACTCTGCCTTAATTTCTAAAATCGATTTATTATAGAATTCTTCTAATTTTTTTTCGGACCCAATTTGTGAAATAAAATAAGCTAATCGCCTTTGCATCTCAGACTCTATTTGATCTTCGCCAACCTCAATACTATCAAGCTTAGATTGGTGCAATAAAAGTTTTTGGTACATAATATCTTCATACAAATTACATCGGGTTTCAATTGTTGTTGGGGCACCACTTTGGATGTATTGTAATAATTGAGTTTCGACCTCAGACTTCAAAATAATTTCCTCGCCAACTACACCAACTACTTTGTCGATAATATCGCCTTTTTGCGCCAAAACAATTGTGGATAATATTACTAATAAGACGGTAATTAAATTTTTCATCTATTCTTCTTTCAAAAATATTTCGAATTTCTCCTGCATTAACGCATTCTTATATATCTGATTGTGCATCGTTTTAACAAGGTCTAGCTTTCGCTGATTAAGCAAAATATTACTAATGTTTTCTTTTTCTAAAGCTAGAGGTGAAATACTATCTTTCATCAAGTATTCATCAATTCTTAGCAAATGTAAGTAATACTCATCTTCAAATTGTAGGTGTTGATTTTCTTTTAAAAAGTACTCAATATTTAGTGTTTTGATACCTGACTGCTTTTGCAATTCTTTAAAATAAATCCATTGTGCTGTGTCTAAAATAAATGTACTTGCATATTGAAAGCAATAGTCCTTTAACTCCACGAATTCCTCCTCGCCACCATCTATAAACCAATTAATTGCTTCGTCTTTTTTAGGTACATTTTTCTCTAGTTTAACGTAGTTACCTCTTAAGATGTAGTCTTTTAGTTCGAAGTTCTTTTTATTTGCATCATAATAAACCTTTATTTCATCCTCAGAAACTAAGGTATCTAACTTCTGACGAATCAGCTCTCTTTCATATGCATAAACGATTCTAGAAGAACGATATTCGTTTACTTCATTGTCAATTTCGGCTTCTTGTTCCTCTGGCAAGTTATATTCCGCTTGAGCCAAAATCAGCTCTTCTCTAACCCAGTTATCAATATAAGATTTGATTATTGAAATACTGTCTTCAGGAGATTTATTATCTGCAACTAATCCAACAATATCATCTTCATAAAGATACTTATCGAAAACTCTAGCTATAGGGACTTGTTCTTCTTTCTGCCGATTAGAACATGAAGGCATCATAAATAAAATGAAGACTGAAACTATTAATAAACGTTGCAAGCAGGGATTACTTGTTAACCTTAGCAAGGACATCTTCATTTACTTTCACAACATATTTTGCACGAAGTTCTTTAATCCATTCTTCTTCCAAATGTTTTTGATAATCTGCTGTGACCAAACCTTTACATTCTGATAATGATTTTGTCATAGGATCAATGACCTTTTTCACATTAACGAATTTCACTTTACCTTCGGGTGCTGGTATACCATATATGCCTTTTGCCCAGATAACTTTATCAACAACCTCGTTGTCACCTTTTTGGTACTTGTCGCCTTCAATAAAGCAATTAAGTTGCGAATCAACATTTAACTGCTCCATGATGTACTCATCTGAGTATCCTTTTTTAGCTTGTTTTTTGATCAATTTCTTAGCACTCGTAGCGATTTCAGCATTTTCGCAAGTATAAGTTGAAGCTTCAATACGTTGTTCCCACATATAATTTGCTCTATTTAATTCGAAGAAATTTGCCAAGCCCGCTGAGTCTTTAACTGCTTTTGACCACACTTTATTATCCATTAATTCGAACAACAAAATACCATCGTTATATTCTCGCATTAAGAGATTAAATTCGATATATTTCGCTTCTAGTAATCCATTCTCAAAATCGATACAGGCTTCATCAGAAAACGATTTGAATGCTCCTTGAATGAATTCATCTTTGGACACTTTTGCATATCTTCTCTGCGTTTTTTGTAAGTATTTAGCAAACTCTTGTTGCGTTATGTTTTTTGATGTTTTCGTATATTTCTCATCAGTTAACGTAAACATTATACTTTGTAAATCCTTGGCTAATTCAGCCACCCATTTTCCTTGTTTATAACTTTCATCTAATACTTTGTAAAATTCCTGAAGAGATGTTTCATCTAATTTATAGCCAGCATCCACTTTAATCTTTGCTATGAGTGATGATTTACTTTTTGTTGAACGACCATCTTTAGCTATTTTATTTTTGATTTCGTTCTCTGAATCTTCAAAAGATTTTGTTTCTTTTCTTTCTACTCTCTTAATAATATGCCAACCATACTTAGTCTTAATTGGGGCAGCAATATCGCCATTCACTTTAAGAGCGAAAGCTGCAGTTTCAAATTCCTCAACCATTCTACCTGACCCAAACCAAGGTAATTCTCCACCCCTTTTTGCAGAACCTTTATCTTCGGAATACAGTTTAGCCAATTGTTTAAAATCTTCACCTGCCTTTAGTTTACCATATATTTCTTCAATCTTTACTTTTTTCTGAACTGCCTGATCTGCTGTCATGGCTTTCGGTGTTGCCACCATTATGTGGGCAGCTTTAATTTCCCCTCTACTCTCTCTCTTATCGTATACTTTTAAGATATGATAACCAAAACGAGTTCTAATTACTTTCGAAACTTCACCTACTGGGGTAGTAAATGCGACCGTTTCAAAATTATATACCATTTGAAAAGCAGTGAAATAGCCTAAATCTTCAGCGATAACTTCTTTATCTTTTGCTTTGTCTGGAGTTTTAGATTCTAGCATTATTTTTTCAAAATCAGCATTTTTCTTTGTTGCCTTCTGACGTAACACTTTAATTCTGGCATAAGCTTTCATGGTGTCAGCCGGAGTTGGATCACTCGGCAGCACAACTAAAATATGCTTCGCTTTAACGTCAAATCTCAATCTATCATATGCTTCTTTTATCAGTTGCTCAGTAATTTCTCTATCTTCTAAATATGGTTTAGCCAATTGTTTCCTGTAACCAGCTAATTCGTCAATAAATGCTTTATCTGTATCCATTTTCAGCACAGTGGCTTCCTTAACTTTTAACTTAAAATTTATAAAAAGATCTACATAGTCGTCAATCGACTGTTCGTTTTGATCTTGCAAATTCGAATTATTTTTATTGTAGATGTTTTCAAATTCACCTATTGACACTGGATCTCCTCCAATTGTCATCAAAATTTCTTCACCTTTTTGGGCAAAAAGTGTACTACCCAAAAAAATCATCACCACAACTAAACCAACTATATTTTTCATTTATTCAATTTTTTCATTGCCATAACGGCATACAAAATTATTTATTTTAGATTCTTATCAAAATCCTGCCTTCATACTATAATTAGGTGCTTCCCTTGTGATTGTTACACCATGAGGATGACTTTCTCTTGATCCTGCAGAAGTTATTCTAACGAACTTAGACCCTGCAAGTGATGAAATATCTTTTGCCCCGCAATATCCCATACCAGCCCGAAGTCCACCTATTAGTTGGAATACAACTTCGGCTAGTGTTCCTTTATATGGAACCCTTCCTGAAATTCCTTCAGGTACTAACTTTTTAATATCTGCCTCCATATCTTGGAAATAACGATCTTTTGAGCCTTGCTGCATCGCTTCTATTGAGCCCATACCTCTGTAGGTTTTATATTTTCTTCCTTCATATATTATTGTTTCGCCGGGGGACTCTTCAACCCCTGCAAAAAGAGAACCTGCCATTATGCAGCTAGCGCCACCAGCCATTGCTTTAACTATATCGCCAGTGAAACGAACACCACCATCTGCAATTAATGGAACACCTGTTCCTTCTAGAGCCTTCGCAACATCCATTACAGCTGTAAGTTGAGGAACTCCCACACCTGCGATAATTCTCGTTGTGCATATAGAGCCAGGTCCAATTCCTACTTTGACCCCATCAGCACCTGCATCAATTAGATACTTTGCCGCTTCGGCTGTAGCGATATTCCCCACAACAACATCCAATGTTGGATGAGCTGATTTTACTTTTTTCAAAGAATCAACTACTCCTGCGGTGTGCCCATGGGCTGTGTCAATAACTACAGCATCTACTCCTGATTTCACCAAAGCATTAACACGCTCAACAATATCTGCAGTAACTCCTAAAGCCGCTGCAACGCGCAAACGACCATATTCATCTTTGCAGGCATTTGGACTCACTCGAATTTTGATAATATCTCTAAAAGTAATAAGTCCAACCAGCTTTTTATTATCGTCAACAATTGGTAACTTCTCAATTTTATGTTCTTGTAAGATATCCTCTGCTTTGGAGAGGTCGTCTTTTTTCGTAGCTGTAACTAAGTTTTCTTTAGTCATGACCTCTTCAATAGAACGACTCATGTTTTTTTCAAAGCGTAAATCTCTATTTGTTACAATTCCTATCAATGTTTGATCATCTTCAATTACAGGAATCCCTCCGATAGAATTCTCCTTCATCAATTGTAACGCATCTCCGACATTAGCAACCTTTGAAATCGTTACAGGGTCTTGAATCATGCCGCTTTCGGAACGCTTCACTTTTCGCACTTCGGCTGCTTGTGCCTCAATAGACATGTTTTTATGCAATACGCCAATTCCCCCTTCTCTGGCCATAGCTATAGCTAATGCCGATTCTGTAACAGTATCCATTGCTGCTGAAACTATAGGCGTATTAATAGTTATATTTCGGGTAAATTTAGATGCAATACTCACCGTATGCGGCAACACCTCCGAGTAAGCCGGAACTAATAAAACATCATCATACGTTAATCCTTCTACAATTTGAGCCATCGTGTTCATGTTTCAGATTTCGACTAAAGTCCGCGAAAATAATCATTTTAAGCCGTTTAAATGTATCTACTTTTAAGATAATTTAAGGTATAATATAAATTTCTGTCAAATAATTGTGCGATGTATTGCCTATTGTTTAAAATAGTACGACATTTGCCGCCTGAAAAAAATTATTTAACCGCAGGTTCTACGAGATGGAACCGTAACAATAAAAAATATGGCTACGAAAATTAGATTACAACGTCACGGTAAAAAAGGAAAACCATTTTTCCATATTGTGGCTGCTGACACAAGGTCGAAAAGAGATGGTAAATATATTGAGCGATTGGGCTCCTATAATCCCAACACAAATCCAGCAAGAATAGATATTGATTTTGACAGATGTTTAAGCTGGCTAAAAACTGGTGCAGAAAGAACTGATACCGCTAACGCGATTTTAAAATATAAAGGTGTTGTTTACAAATATCATTTGGATAGAGGTGTGCTTAAAGGAGCTATGACTCAAGATCAAGCTGATGCGAAGTTTGACAAATGGATGAAAGAAAAAGATGCTAAACTTGAAGGTCAAATAGGAAATATTGCTAAAGCAATAGATGCAGATACAAAAGCAAAATTTAAAGCTGAAACTGAAATTAAAGAAGCTCGAGCTAAAATACTATTAGCTAAATCATCTGAGTTAGCGGCGGCTGCGGCGGCTGAAGTTGCTGCTGCAAATGCACCAGAAGAAACTACTACTGATGAAGCACCAGCAGCAGAAGCTGCTAACGAAGAAGCTACGCCTATTGCTGAAACTCCAGCTACTGAGGAAGCTGCTCCAGCTGAAGAAGTAAAAGAAGAAGCTCCAGCTGTTGAAGCGAAAGCTGAAGAGGCTCCTGCAGCTGAAGAGGCAAAACAAGAGGCACCTGCTGAAGATAAAAAAGAAGAGGCTGCTGAATAATTTAGCGCTTAATTAGATATTAGAAAGCCACGCAATTTTTGTGTGGCTTTTTTATTTTTACAAAATGAATAAACAAGATTGTTTTAAATTAGGGTATGTAATAAAACGCCACGGTTTTAAAGGAGAGTTGAGCATTAAATTCGATTGTAAAACGCCTGATTACTATAAAGAAATTGAGGCCATCTTTATTGAGATTAATGAGCAATTAATTCCATTCTTTATCGAACGGTTGCGCATAAATAATAAAGGGATTGCGACAATCAAATTAGAAGATGTTATTAATGATGATGATTCTGGGCCATTGCTAAAAAAAAGCGTATACCTTCCGCTGAATCTGCTGCGAGAAGACACAAGCTTGGCGGGGGGGTTAAATGAACTAATCGGATTTACCGTAGTTGACAAGACGCATGGAAATATCGGAAAGCTGGCCGATATTATTGATCAAACTGCACAGGTTATTTTACAAATAGATAATAATGGGACAGATATTTTGATTCCCGCAGTTGATAATTTTCTTAAGAGTATTAAAACAGAAACAAAAACTATTGAGATTGAAGCGCCCGAAGGATTAATCGAATTGTATCTTGGAGAATAAGATAGCTTCGATTCAGATTAAGTATAATATGATTTTCAAATTCAAACAATTTTCGATTGACCAAACCAACTCTCCATTTAAAATTGGAACTGATGGAGTATTGGCTGGGGCACTTTGCACAGTAAACACCTCTAAAAAAATTTTAGATGTTGGAACCGGAACAGGTCTAATTGCGTTGATGTTGGCCCAAAGGTGCAACGCGAAAATTGATGCAATTGAAATTAATCAAATTGCTTTTAACCAAGCGAAACTCAATTTTAAAAACTCACCTTGGGTAAATAAAATTAATATTCATCATTGTGCTTTACAAGAATATAATCTAGGCATGAACTATGATTTAATTATTAGTAATCCCCCCTTCTTCCAAAGCTCACTTAAATCTGATGTTGAGAGTAAGAACCAAGCGCGCCATATCGATTCATTAAAACTCGCTGAACTTGTAAGAATATCAGCGGGTTTATTATCATCAGCAGGAAAACTGTGCTTAATTTACCCCGTTGAACAAGGTGAACAGAGCATTCTACTAGCTAAAGAACAGGGGATGTATTGTACTAGAATTGTAAGTATTAAACCAACACCAGATAAAAAAACGAAGCGCTTATTTCTAGAATTCGAATTCTCCGATATTCCAGCAATAAGAGAGGAACTTATTATCGAACAAACCGGAAGGCATCAGTACTCAGAAGCTTATAGAGAACTAACTCAAGAATTTTATCTAGATTTATAAAATGAAAAATTTTCTTAGTTCATTTTCTTATTTCATTCCTCTTTATTTACTCTCAAATATTTGCTCAATTAAACCCGGCAACACAAGAATACACCAACTCTGAAATTGAAGATACAGCAAAGTTGTTAAAAAAGGGCAAAATCAAACCAGGATATTACGTTAAGGGTATAGATACAACATTTACATTTTTAATTGATTTCAAAAATTCAAAAAAAACAAATTCACACCTTTTCTGTGTCGAGTTAATAGGAAAGGATTCAATTAAAATTATTTACCCTAAAGATATTAGTTTCTATTCGGTGAATGGTAAATCTTACAAAAAACATATTAATAATAAAAATCATTTTTTTATTGAAGAACTTGAGATTGGTAAAGTCAAGTTATACCAAAGGGGCAAAATTCCATGTGACTACAAAAATCTCTATTATATTTTGTTCGAAAATGAGAAAGATTATCTCATTTTAGATGCAGACGCAGAAGATATAGAAATAGTTAGATTATCAACTGGTTCGAACGGGAATTCTAACGGCTCAGCTACAATAGGAATTTCTAGTTCTGGACAGAACGAAAAATTCAAATCATTTATTAGAACTTACTTTAATAGCTGCGAATCAGTTGTTAATATGGTTCGAGCTGACCTCCTTACTGTAACTGATTTACAAAGTATTGTGTCTAGATATAATAAGTGCTCAGACTAATACCCGACAAACTCTGTATCTTTCTCTGTAAAACTAATACCATGTTGGGATAACTCTTCCAGCATAGGTTTATAAATTTCCTTCGTTACCGGAACATGAACGCCCGGAGTTTTAATTACCCCATTGAGCACTAATTTAGTTGCTATTGCGACCGGTATTCCCACCGTTTTTGCCATTGCTGTATAGGTTTGGTCATCTCCTATGCAAACCATAGATGATTCTTTTTGGTGTTTCTTTCCATTAAGCTCATAACCGAACTTATGCCACATAATTATCATGTCTTTGTCATCTTCTTCTAATGACCATTTTTCTTCTAAAATTTTTTGTAGAATTTGTGCAGGAGTTGCATCCTTCATTCCAACTTTTTTTTCACTAAAAATACCCAACCATTCCAATTTTTCGAATACATGGGTGTCGTCCCACAATCTCAACTGATACTTCAATTTTAATTCAACTGAATCATTTGGATTATACGGAAGAAACGAATTAATAAATTGCCGATATGTCATCTCTTCAGAGCCCTCCAAGATATAGGAATCATCAGTTGCACCTAATTGGACAAAACAATCCCATGCTCTGCAAAAACCCCTCTTTCTTAATGTCCCTCTATATATAGTGGGGATATCGTCTAATCCATAGACACTTCTATATCCTAGCGAATCTCGATTAGCATAACCTTCAAACTCACCATGCCCGTCAATATCTATTAGCTCTGTTCTTCTAAATAATTTATTGTAAGGAACATATTTGTATCTTCCCTCTTGAAAAAATTTTGCTGCACCGCCTTGCCCTGCTAGCACAACATTTCTGGGGTTCCACGTAAACTTATAATTCCAAGGATTATTATCACTTTCAGGCGCTACCAATCCACCTGTAAAAGATTCAAAAATGAGCATCTTTCCGCCAGTATCCCTTATCTCATCTAACACATTCATTGCGGATAAATGATCTACGCCGGGATCAACGCCAATTTCGTTCATTACAACAACACCTGCAGCTTTAGCATCCTCATTTAATGCTTCCATTTCTTCAGAAACATAACTTGCAGTTACCATTGACTTTTTGAGATTAATGCAGTCTTTGGCAACTTGAACATGCATACTCGCAGGAAGCATGGAAACAACTATATCAGAATTACTTATTTCTGCAACTCGTTGCACTGCATTATTAATGTCAAACTCTATCGCATTAGCATTTTCATGACCACTAATTTTTGATTGCGCCAGTTCCAACGAAAGGTCAGCCACTGTCAAATACCAGTTCTGTTCCGCTGAATTTTCAAGCAGATACTTAATCAATGATGAAGCTGACCTTCCGGCCCCTATTAATAATATTTTACGCATAAGTATATTTTAGATGGGTGCTAATTTAGCTTTTTAATCTAAGCAAGTATATTTATTATCTTGGTCGCTTAATTAATTATCAACAACATATTATGAAGGGGATTCTCATCAAGTTTATTACTATCTTTTACACGCGGATCGTTGACCTTTTTACAAAATTCAAAGTTGGTTTTTTACTCTTCTAGAATTGATTTGTTTCATATCGAATTAAATGAAGTTAGACAAAACAAAATACACACTTCCTTCGTGCGGATTAATAATTATAATGAGAAGGACCGGAAAATAGTAAAAAACTAAATTAGTACCTAATGAAAAAAACACTTCTCATTGTTTCTGGAGTTTCAGGAGTTGTCGCAATTGGTCTCGGGGCACTTGGAGCTCATAGCCTTAAGGGGATTCTAACCCCTGAAAGACTAAAAAGTTTTGAAACAGGAAGTGAATATCACATTTATCACACCATTGCTTTGCTGCTGCTAGTCGCTCTATCAAACACTCTTTCTAAAAAAACGATCAAAATTATTTCTTTGCTTTGGGGTTCAGGAATCGTATTGTTTTCAGGATCAATCTACTTATTAGCAGCGCGAGAAGTTGCAGGTATTGAATCTTGGGCAGGATTTCTTGGCCCAATTACACCGATTGGCGGGTTATGTTTTATTACAGGATGGGCAACATTAATTTATGCAGGCATAAAAGTTCAAACAAATGTATAACTACGATAAATACAAAGAACATTGTAAAAAAATTGCGGACATCTATCACGCCTCTGCCTTATTACAATGGGACCAAGAAACGTATATGCCTGCTAAGAGTGCCCCAACAAGAGCACAGCAACTTTCAACTTTGGCAGGCATTGGCCACGAGCTGTCAGTCAATACAGAATTTGGAGATTTACTTTCAGAATTAGTTAATGATGGCAAACTATCTGACGTTGAGTCAAGAAATGTATTTCAATCAAAAAAGGATTATGATAAAAGCTTAAAGTACACGACAGAATTTGTTAAAGAAATGAGCGAAGCAGTCTCTGCTGCTTTTCAGGCATGGCAAAAAGCAAAAACTGACAACAACTTTGGTTTTTTTGCTCCGAAATTAGAAAAATTAGTTGCGCTAAAACGAAAAGAATGTGAACTGATGGGATATGATGAGCACCCCTACGATGCTTTATTAGATGCATTTGAACCGGGTTCAAAAACTACAACTATCGAAGCTGTTTTTGAAAATATCAAGCTAAAATTAATCGCTTTACTTGATAAAATCTCAATCGCAAATCAGAACAACGATGCATTCATGTTCCAGAATTTTTCCAAAGACAAACAGTGGGATTTCGGAATTGACTTACTCAAACAAATGAACTACGATTTTGATGCTGGTCGACAAGATTTATCTGCCCATCCGTTTACCACTAGTTTTAGCTCAGAAGATGTAAGAGTAACAACTCGAATCAACGAAAATGACCTCAGCGAAATGATTTGGAGTTGTATTCATGAAGGTGGTCATGGCTTATACGAACAAGGCCTAAAACCTTCGGAGTATGGCTTACCCTCGGGGTCTTATCTTTCATTGAGCATTCATGAGTCGCAGTCAAGACTTTGGGAAAATAATGTTGGAAGAAGTTTATCTTATTGGAAAAAAAACTACTCACTATTACAGCAATATTTTTCAGAGCAATTAATAGGTGTTTCTGTTAAGGATTTTTACAAGGCAATGAACGTTGTAAAGCCCTCTTTAATTAGAACTAGTGCTGATGAATTAACCTATCATTTTCATGTAATGATTCGATTTGAAATCGAAAAATCGTTGATTGAAGGGACAATCGAAGTTAGAGATTTACCTTCTGTTTGGAATGCGAAATACAAAGAGTATATGGGCATCAATGTACCTAGTGATTCACAAGGCGTATTACAAGATATTCACTGGTCGCATGGGAGTTTTGGTTATTTTCCAACCTATTCCTTAGGTAGCTTTTATGCCGCACAGTTTTTCGCCCAAGCGAAAAAAGACATTCCAGAATTGAGCGCCAAAATTGAAAATGGAGAATTAAACCCTTTACTAGATTGGTTGAGAACCAAAATCCACCAGCATGGAAAAAACTATACTTCTGATGAACTTTGTACCATGGTAACTGGCGAAACTCTTAATTCTGATTACTTCATGAAATACGCGGAAGAGAAGTACAGGAACTTGTATGGATTCCGCGCTTAATTTTTTACACCTTTTTATCGAAACACCCTATTTTTTATGTCAATAGTTTTCCACGAATAGGCAAATGCTGTGAATAAAATCTAATATTTATAAAGCGTTACGAGAAATTAATGATATAAATTTGTATTTTACTATTAATCTAATATCAAGTTTAAACAAAAGTTTAACCAAATTATTAATTATGACAGAAACAGGTTTTAGAGCAGATGGAGCGACTGTTGCTTCGCTTGGACTTAATCCTTCAAAAGCGCATTGGAACTTATCACCTGAGGAACTAACTAAAATATCAGTTGATAACAACATGGGAATCATTGCCGACAATGGCGCTCTTTCAGTTAACACTGGAAAATTTACCGGTCGTTCTCCAAAAGATAGATTTATTGTTGAAGATGATATTACGCGTGACTCTGTATGGTGGGGGAATGTAAATATCAAATTCGATGGTGATAAATTTGACAAACTTTACGATAAAGTTATCGCTCACCTAGAGGAAAAAGAACTATTCGTTCGTGATTCTTATGTGTGTGCCGATGATAATTACAGGTTAACTGTTCGTTCTGTTTCCGAGTTGCCGTGGTCTAGCATTTTTGCTTACAACATGTTTTTGAGACCAACCGACGAAGAAATAAAAACAATGGATATTGAATGGAATATCATTCAAGCTCCCAGTTTCGAAGCCGACCCTGATATTGATGGTACTCGACAAGGGAACTTCGCTATTATGAATTTTACAAAAAAAATTCTTCTAATCGGAGGAACGGGTTACACAGGAGAAATGAAAAAAGGGATTTTTTCTGCACTCAATTTTATTTTACCGCACGATAGAAATGTACTTTCAATGCACTGTTCTTCGAATATCGGTGAAAGTGGAGATACCTCTGTATTTTTCGGATTATCAGGAACAGGTAAAACAACTCTTTCCTCTGATCCTAATAGAAGATTAATTGGAGATGATGAGCACGGTTGGGCAGAAAATTCTGTTTTTAACTTCGAAGGAGGATGTTATGCCAAATGTATCGACTTGAGTAAAGAAAAAGAACCTCAAATTTATGATGCAATTAAGCCTGGCGCTTTACTGGAAAATATTACTTTCAAAAATGGCAATATGCCCGATTACGAAGATGGTTCTATTACTGAAAATACCAGAGTAAGCTATCCTATTTATCATATTGATAATGTAGCAGAACCTTCTGTAGGAAATGTACCAAACAATATTTTCTTCTTAACTTGCGATGCCTTTGGCGTATTGCCTCCGATTTCTAAATTAACACCCGGACAAGCAATGTATCAGTTCATCTCAGGATATACTGCAAAAGTAGCTGGAACAGAAGAAGGTGTTACTGAGCCAGAGACTACATTCTCCGCCTGTTTCGGAGCGCCATTCTTACCATTACATCCAACAAAATATGCTGAGATGTTAGGCGAAAAAATGAGGAAACACGATGTTAATGTTTGGCTAATCAATACAGGCTGGTCAGGTGGTGTTTATGGCGTAGGTTCGAGAATGAAACTTTCTTTTACTCGATCTATGATAACAGCTGCCTTAGAAGGACAGCTTGACAATGTTGATTTCGAAAATCATCCAGTATTTGGATTGGCAATGCCAACTTCGTGTGCTGATTTACCCAATGATATTCTTAACCCAAGAAAAACATGGACAGATAAAAACGCATACGATTCGAAAGCAAATGAACTTGCAGAAGCATTTGTAAACAACTTTGAAAAATATGCCGCAGGAGCAAATGACGAGATACTGGCAGCTGCACCAAAAACTTCTGTTAACGTAAATTGATTTATTACCAAACAATATTTGAAGAACCCCGTCTAATTTTGATGGGGTTTTTTATTTTTGGATTGTGCAACTCTTTTACTCACCAAAAATAGCGAATCAACAACTGCATCTCTCCGCAGAGGAATCCAGGCATGCTATTAAAGTTCTTCGAAAAGGCGAGGGAGAAATACTTCATTTAGTTGATGGAAAAGGAGGTTATTACCAGGTCGAAATAACTGTTGCGAATCATAAAAAATGTGAATTCCGAATAGTAGATAAAGTTGAACAATCCAATCCAATTCCATATGAACTCCATATTGCAATAGCGCCAACAAAAAACAACGACCGGATTGAGTGGTTTATAGAAAAAGCTACAGAAATTGGAATTACCGAAATTACACCTATACTTTGCGACCATTCAGAGAGAAAAGTAATAAATCAAGAACGTTTAACAAAAGTATTAGTTTCTGCAATGAAGCAAAGCGGGCAAGCTTTTCTGCCAAAACTAAATCCGCTCACCAAACTTGGTGACTTAATAAAAGTGCAAAATATGGAGTCAAAATATATCGCCCATTGTGAAGAACAAAGACAGAAAAAACTCAACGAACTATACAAAAAGGGCAGCAAATCTTTAATTTTAATTGGGCCCGAAGGAGATTTTTCAACAAATGAAATCAAGCTTGCTTTGGACAATAATTTCAAACCAATAACTTTGGGAAATAATCGTTTGCGAACCGAAACCGCAGGTGTTTTTGTTTGTAGCACCATTAACCTGTTAGAGTCTTGAAAAGAATCTTCTTCATACTAATCTTAATTATCTTTTGGGTGCTTGGCTCAGGGCTAATTTCTAAACCAACTTACAACATTGGTCTACTTAAGTATAGCGGTGGTGGAGATTGGTACGCAAACCTAGAAACATCATTACCAAACTTGATTGCTTTTTGCAATACAAATCTTAAAACGAATATTGGTGAGCAAGAAACTGTTGAAGTTGGTAGCCCTGAGATTTTCAACTTTCCATTTGTGCACATGACCGGTCATGGCAATGTCATATTTTCATCTGAAGATTCAGAGAACTTACGTAACTACCTAATTGCTGGAGGTTTTTTGCATATATCTGACAATTATGGAATGGATAAATTCATTCGGCCAGAAATGAAAAAAGTATTTCCAGAATTAGATTTTATTGAACTGCCCTTCTCCCACCCTATCTACCATCAAAAATACAATTTCCCAAAAGGGCTGCCGAAAATTCATGAGCACGATGAAAAAGCACCACAAGGTTTTGGACTAATTTACGAAGGTAGGCTAGTTTGCTTTTACGATGTAGAATGCGATTTAGGTGATGGTTGGGAAGACGTATCTGTTCACAACGATTCTAAAGATGCCCGCTCGAGTGCCCTGAAAATGGGAGCAAATATTATTCAGTTCGCATTTCTTAGTGAAGGAAATAATTAACTTAACGCACTTACAAAAGCAACAGACTTTTTAATGTCTTCATGCAAATACCTATCATCTTTGACGAACGAAACTGTTTTTCTGTAATCAGCAACAAATTGAGCCAAAACCTCTGATGTTTTTTCAGTTCTAAACTCAATCGCCTGAGCAGCATTGAGCAATTCTATTGCTAAAAGTTTTTCTAAATTCTCTACTACCTTGTGGCATTTAGTAGCCGCGTTCGCCCCCATACTAACATGATCCTCTTGTCCTTGCGATGAATCAATAGTGTCAACGGATGCCGGAGCGCATAAATGCTTGTTCTGGCTTGCAATAGATGCCGCAGTATATTGAGGAATCATAAAACCAGAATTCAACCCTGAATTTGCAACTAAAAATACTGGTAGTCCACGCTCACCTCCTATTAGTTTGTAAACTCTTCTTTCTGATATACTGCCAAGTTCTGCAACTGCAATTGCTAAAAAATCGAGGGAAATAGCTAGTGGCTGCCCGTGGAAATTACCTGCAGAAATTATCTTATCTTCATCTGGGAAAATTGTAGGATTATCAGTAACTGAATTTATCTCGGTTTCAAAAACGGAAGTTATATATGTTATTGCGTCTTTCGATGCTCCATGAACTTGCGGCATACAACGAAACGAATATGGATCTTGAACGTGCTCTTTTTTACGTGCTATAATTTCACTGCCCTTAACGTAAGAAAATATATTACGAGCTGTTTCCAACTGCCCAGCATGGCCACGAACATGATGAACATCATCATGAAAAGGCTCCAGCCTGCCATCGAAAGCATCTAAAGATAACGCACCAATTTTATCAGCTAGTTCTGACAATTTTGTAGCTTGAATTAAATTCCAAACACCATAGGCACTCATAAACTGTGTTCCATTAAGTAGTGCTAGTCCTTCTTTTGAATGTAATTCAATCGGAAACCAATTTAGTTCCTTAAGCACATCTTCCGAGTTCCTTTTCTGTCCTTTATAATATACTTCACCCATTCCAATTAAAGCCAAAGCCAAGTGTGCCAATGGAGCTAAATCTCCGGAAGCGCCTAATGAGCCTTGCTGGTATACGACAGGAAGAATATCATTATTGTAAAAATCAACGAGGCGTTCAATAGTTATCAACTGCACTCCAGAATGGCCATAAGAAAGTCCTTGAATCTTGAGGAGTAGCATCAACTTCACAATATTCTGGGGAACCTCATCACCAATGCCACAAGCATGAGACATTACCAAGTTCTTCTGTAAAATGCCTAAGTCATCATTTGAAATAGATGTATTACAAAGTGAACCAAAACCTGTGTTAATACCATAAATAGGATCAGAATGCGTTTTAATTTTTTCGTTTAAATAGTTTCGACACTTCACAACAAGATGTTTTACCTCATCAGACAATTCAATTTTCGTTTGCAGGATATCAGCTAGCTTAGATATCGTTAATTTCTCTTTCGATATTTGATGCACTCTCATAACTAAACTACTTTTTTAATAATTGTAAGGCGTTCATTTTTGAAATCATATCTCCCATAGTTTCCATTAAAGGTCGGTACTTCATACCCAAACTATTCATACTTTTTGTTGCATTTAAACTGATAGGATAACCTACATTTCTTTTTACAAAAGTAAATGTTGAACCGAACATCCAACCAATTATATAAAGTAAGAACTTTGGTGCCTTCATTATCGGAAGTGGATACTTATTTCCGTATTTTCCTTTCAATAAACTGGCAAAGTCGAACATGTTTATAGTCTGTTCACATAAAATATATCTGCCTTCTGCTGCTTCAGATTCTAGCCCAAGAATATGAGCCTTTGCAACTTCCCTAACGTCTACAAATCCAAAATCTAAATTAGGTGCCCCTGTATAAAATTTCCCACCAAGCATATCTTGTATAAAGCTTATACTGCCCGAGTTAGATGTTTTAGACAATGGAGGGCCCATTACAAAAGATGGATTCATAACAATCAATTTCCAGTTAGATTGTTCTTTTTCTAGCTTCCAAGCCTCTCTTTCTGCCAATACTTTTGAATATGAATATGGTTGATGTTGCAAAGTGCTCGTTTCATTAAAGTTCTTTTCTGTGAATTCTTTAAGACCAAGATTAGCCATATCGGAGTTATCCCCGAACACTGCCGCTACACTTGAAGTAAGAATCACCTTCTTAATCGTACCAGATTTACTTGCTGCATTAAGCACATTTTTTGTTCCCATTAGCGCAGGGTCGACAAGTTCCTTTTGCGGGTCTTTGAATTTTAAAACAAAAGGGGAAGCTATGTGAAAAACTGCTGAACAACCTTTAGCGGGTTCATCATAAGAGCCTTCTTTCAGTAATGAAGCCTCATACAATTTAATGGCTCCTTCACAACTTTCTGCTATATCTAGCAGGTGTTGGTACTTCTTCAAATTCGTTTTTTTGCGAACAGTTAGCCTAACAGTATATCCATTTTCTAATAGATACTTAACAACCCAAGAACCGACATATCCAGTTCCTCCAGTAACCAATACAGTTTTATACAACACAGCTATGAATTAATTGTTCAATGGTTAGGCTAGCTTGCTCTCCAGTTTCCATATCCTTAACTGTTAGTATTCCGTTCGCTATTTCTGTTTCCCCTACCATTACTACTTTTCTTGCGCCCTTTTCGTTAGCATATTTCATCTGCTTTTTCATTTTAGCAGAATCGGGGTATAACTCGGAACTAATTTCATTGGCCCGCAACTGGGCCAATAAACCTAGGCAGTATAATGCTTCTTTTTCTCCGAAATTCACAAATAGAACATCCAATATTGTTTCGATATTCTGAGGAAATAAATTTTGGTCATCCATTACATCATAAATACGATCGGCACCAAAAGAAATACCAACGCCAGAAATATCTTTTAATCCAAAAATGCCTGTTAAATCATCATAACGCCCACCACCACAAATACTACTTGGAAAATCGTCACATACTACCTCAAAAATAGCTCCTGTATAATAGTTCAGTCCGCGAGCAAGCGTAATATCTAATTCAATACTATCAGGTTTGATATTACACGCGATAAGATTCTTCAAAATACTTTGCACCTCATCAATTCCTTTTCTTCCTATATCAGTTGTTCCGATTAGAACTTCCAGTTTTTCTAGCTTAAATTCATTGGTGCCTGCGAAATCAAATATTGGTTCTAACTTAGTAATAGCTTTGCTAGAAATACCTTTTTCATTTAACTCATTAATAACCCCTACTTGACCCACTTTATCGAACTTGTCTAAAGCCACAGTTATATCAATCATTCTGTCTGACTCTCCTATTACCTCAGCAATTCCAGCTAATATTTTTCGATTGTTAAGTTTAATTTTGGCATTAATATTCAACTTACCAAGCACCTCATCCATTATCTGAACAAGTTCAACTTCGTTTAATAATGAGTTGGACCCAATTACGTCAACATCGCATTGGTAAAATTCTCTATATCGACCTTTTTGTGGTCTATCTGCTCTCCAAACAGGTTGGATTTGATATCGCTTAAATGGAAAGGAAATATCGTTCTGATTTTGAACAACATAACGAGCAAAAGGAACTGTTAAATCGTAACGTAAAGCTTCCTCCGCATAAGTAGCTTTCTTACCATTCTTACTTTTTTGTAAATCTTTCTCTAAAGAAGCACCTCGTTTTAGAATTTTGAAAATAAGTCTATCCCCTTCTTCACCATATTTACCCAACAACGTTTCTGTTTTCTCCATCGCTGGAGTTTCAATCGACCGGTACCCATACTTTTGAAACACAGTAGAAATGGCATCGAAAATATAATTTCGCTTCACCATTTCTTTTGGTCCAAAATCTCTGGTTCCTTTAGGTATAGATGGTTTACTCATAATCTTACATTTGAACTTCAAAAGTAATCTTTTGTGGCTTTATTTAGTGCATTTCATTACCTTGGGCAATTGATGGATAAGAGGTATAATATTTTAATCGTTGAAAACGATAGTCAACTTTTCCGAATTTGGGAAGATATCATTTCAGAGCCATCTAGAAATATTATTCATGCTGCTTCAGGTTATGAAGCCCTTCGAAAAATTATTGAAGAGGATATTCATTTGGTTATTACAGATATTGATATGCCGATTAAGAATGGTCCACAAATGAATGGGTTGGAGCTAATTAAGCACATTCGTTCAAAATCGAAATATAGCTCCATCAGCGTTATATTCACTGTAGATCAAAATGATTCCCTCGGTGATATTGTGAAAGGCTTAAAGCGCGGTGCAATCGATTACTTAAGAGAACCGCTTCATCCTGAAATTACTCGTGCTAAAATAGCTACTCACCATAAACTTCATAATAAGCGAACATTATTAAGACTTGAAAGAGATAAAACCGAAAAACTACTAAAAAATATATTGCCAGAACAGACTATTAATGAGCTCAAAGTTTCTGGAAAGTCTACTGCCAGGTACTACCCAATGGCCACCATGTTGTTTACTGATTTTGTAAACTTTACCAAAAGTTCGGAACATCGAGATCCTGGATTAGTAGTGGAGCAATTGAATTACTATTTCTCGTATTTCGATGATGTGATAGAGGAATACTTTTTAGAAAAAATAAAAACAATAGGAGATTCTTATATGGCCGCTGGAGGGTTGCCAATAAGGAATAAACTCAACCCAGTGTTCTGCTGTCTTGCAGCGTTAAAGGTCAGAGATTTTGTTTCAAATGAACTTTTAAATCCAAATTTAGATCCGTGGGAAGTGCGCATTGGCATTAATACTGGTCCTATAGTAGCCGGCGTTGTTGGCACAATGAAATACCAGTATGATGTTTGGGGCGATACTGTTAACACTGCTAGCAGGTTGGAGGGTGCCAGTATTCCTGGAAAAATCAACATCTCTAAATCAACCTATGATTTAGTTAGTGAATACTTTGAATGCGAAGATAGGGGGAAGATTGCAGTAAAAAGTAAAGGCAAAATAAATATGTATTACCTCAACAATATAAGAAGTAAATATGCTGAGACAAATGACTCATCGGCTCCTAACAAGAAATTCTTAAAGCTTCTCACCGAAAACTAAATTCAAAAAAAAAGCCCCTACGATTATCGCAGGGGCTTTTATTAAGTATAAAGAACTGATTACTTAATTACAATCTTCTCGGTTCTTTCGAAGCCATCAGATTGAATAGTAACAAAGTAAATTCCAGATTCAACATTGTTTAATCTAAATTCTGCAGTTGTTCCATTAATCAAATCGCTCTTAATCGTTTGCCCAATTACGTTTCTAATTACGACATTATAATTACCAGCTTCTGATATGCTAACTACGAAGTTCCCGCTGTTAGGGTTTGGATATAGAGTCATCTCAATTGAGTTATTCAACTCACCTATAGATTGAGGCTCGCCAACAATTACTGTATCAATAACAAAGCAATCAGCTGTTGCATCATCAGTTACTATAACAGTATATGTTCCTGCAATCAACCCAGTAATAGATGCTGTAGTTTCAGAATTAGACCATGAATAAGTAACAACACCTTGTTCTCCTGATACAGTTGCTGTAGCAGTTCCATCAGATGCCCCATTTAAAGTGGCATCAGTAGCAGACACACTTGCAGCTAATGTACAGGTTACAACTACTGGTTCTGAAATTATTACAGAAGCAGTTGCTTCACATCCTAGTAAAACATCATCCATTACAGTAACACCATATGTTCCTGCAATTAGTCCAGAAATCATTGATGTTGTAGCTCCGTTAGACCACATGTACGTTACAGTACCTTGACCTCCTGTTACAGTTGCCATAGCATCGCCATCACTACCTCCAGCGTTTGTTACATCATTTCCTGAAGCTGTTAACGATATATTACATGTAGCAGCTGGTTCAGTTAAAGTTACTGATGCAGTAACAGCACAACCAGCAGTAATATCATCTGTTACTGTAACAGTGAATATACCGCCTGCTAAACCATTGATTACTTGTGTTGCTGCTGCATTATCCCATAAATATGATAGGTTTCCTTGGTTTCCTGCAGCAACAGCTGTAGCTGAACCATCACTTGCTCCAAACGCAGTTGGATCTATTGATGAAGCCGTTACTGATAAGTTACAAGAAACTGTAACACTTGGATCGGTTACTAACCCTGAGGCGCTCGCTGTACATCCTGCAATTACGTCATCAGTTACTGTAACTGAATACGTATTTGTTGGTAAACCTGTAATCATCGAAGTTGTACCTCCGTTTGACCACATGTAAGTTAGGTTGCCTTGAGCTCCTGAAACTAAAGCTTCGGCAGCGCCATCAGAACCCCCAGCAGTTGTAGCTGCAGTAACACTTAGGTTAGCTAGAATATCGCAGGTTAATGCTGGTTCAGTAATAGTTACTGTTGCTGAAGCTGAACAACCAGCTACCGTATCATCAGTTACTGTAACAGTATAAATGCCTGCTGTGATATTGACAATAGCCGAAGTAGTTTCACCATTAGACCATGCATAGGTAATATTTCCTAGCTCTCCTGAAATAGAAGATGATGCAGATCCATCACTACCTCCGTTACTTGTAACGTTTGTTCCAGAAGCAGTAACTGCAATTGAGCATCCTGCTGGAGGTTCAGATACAATTACACTACCTAATGCTTCACAACCTGTCAATATATCATCCATTACAGTTACATCATAGGTTCCGGCAATTAAACCAGAAATCATTGCTGTTGTACCTCCGTTAGACCACATATAAGTTACAGTACCTTGACCTCCTGTTACCATTGCCATAGCGTCTCCATCACTCCCTCCAGTAGTGGATGCGTCATTTCCTGAAGTTGTTAAAGAGATATTACATGTAGGAGCAGGTTCTATAATTTGTACAGAAAGAGTATCTGCACAACCTGTCAATATATCATCCATTACAGTTACATCATAAGTTCCTGCAGTTAGACCAGAAATCATTGCTGTTGTACCTCCGTTAGACCACATGTACGTTACAGTGCCTTGACCTCCTGTTACAGTTGCCGTAGCGTCTCCATCACTACCTCCGTAAGTAGTTGCGTCATTTCCTGAAGCTGTTACAGATATATTACATGTTGGAGCAGGTTCTAAAATTTGTACAGAAAGAGTATCTGCACATCCTGCCAATATATCATCCATTACAGTTACATCATAGGTTCCGGCAATTAAACCAGAAATCATTGCTGTTGTACCTCCGTTAGACCACATGTAAGTTACGTTACCTTGACCTCCTGTTAAAGTTGCCGTAGCGTCTCCATCACTACCTCCATAAGTAGTTGCGTCATTTCCTGAAACTGTTACAGATATATTACATGTAGGTGCAGGTTCAGATATAATCACACTACCTACTGCTTCACATGCTGCCAATATATCATCCATTACAGTTACATCATAGGTTCCTGCAATTAGACCAGAAATCATTGCTGTTGTACCTCCGTTAGACCACATGTAAGTTACATTACCTTGACCTCCTGTTACAGTTGCCATAGCATCTCCATCACTACCGCCGTAGGTAGTTGCGTCATTTCCTGAAGCTGTTACAGATATATTACATGTAGGTATGCAAGTTGTAACTTCAAATAAATCAATCGACATATCTCCATCATAACCTGAGCCTAAATAGTTCATAGAATCTATTTGAGTCAATTCGATGTATATAGGTTGACCGATATAAGCTGATAAATCAACTCCAATATTTGCCCAAGGATCACTACCTGCTGTTTGATACTGCCCTGTCCAACTGAACTCATTATTAAAAGGACCTGAAGGAGAGGTTCCTACACCTATATTTAATGTACCCATTGAAGCACCATAAGCATGCATCCAGAAAGATAATTCAGCACCATCTTGAGCATATGTTAAATCAATAGCCGGAGAAACAATACTGCCTTGGTTAGTTGCAGTGCTAGATGCCTCATAATTCATGTAGTTGGCGCCACTGTGTGCATTATTTGCACCTGTGTTGCCAGAAGTAGCAGCGTCAGGGATTTCCCATTGACCATTTCCGTTTCCAATATCACCAGTCCAACCAGCACTATTGGCATCAAATTCTTCAGAAAAAACAACACTACTGTTTCCTCCAGAAACGCAAGTTACTCCTGTAGGTGCATTAAAATTCGTCACAAAGCTAAAAGGACCAGTCCATGCACTTCTTCCATTAGCACCACAATCTGATCTTACATAAAAATCATAAGATGTCGCAGCAGTTAGACCGGTTACGTTGAAAGGGTTTGTTGTTACACCAAATGTTGTTGGTGTTCCTGTTGGAGTAAAGCCAGCAGCCCCCAATTCAATATCCCATAAACTACCAGTAGGGTCTGTCCAACCAAGGTCAGCAGCAGTGGCAGTTAGACCTGTTGCAGTTAATACTGTTGGTTCTATACAAGTTGGAATTGGATCTATAACTAAATTGTCAACAAATAAATCAGGACCGTAACCTGAGTTGGCAACAAATCTAATTTGAATATCATTTCCTGTATAAGTACCAGGAGCAAGGATTATAGTTTCTGTAACCATAGAACCTGGGGTGGTATTTCCTGCTCCATCATTTGATTCTAAGTTGGCACCGCCTTTTCCCCAGATACTTACCCAAGTACCAGCAGGCAAAACTTTAACCTCAACATTTAATGAATCCAAAGGATATGAGGCGCTGTAACTGTGTGACCAGTCAAATCGAACCCTAGCATCAACACTAATATTAATTGCTTCTGAAGTCATAATAGCATCATTTGGATTGGGCCAGCCCCAGAAGGATGCTTCAGCAATTCCGGAACCATTATCACCCCATGTTTGAGTACCGCCTGTTAAGTCCCAACAAGGGATAGGCCAAGTACTAAAATCTTGGGTATAAGTTAAGGAAGCTGTATTACATAATGTACTAAAGCTATAAGGACCAACCCAAGTACTTGTTCCATTAGCACCGCAATCTGCTCTTACATAATAATCGTATGGAGTATTAGCAGTTAACCCTGTTAAGCTATAAGGGTTTATTACCGATGCAGATGTTGGTGTTCCTGTTGGAGTAAAGCCCGCAGCGCCCAATTCAATATCGAAAAGTATTTCAGCACTTGTCCAACTTAAATCAGCTGTTGTTGTTGCGATGCTAGTGGCCGTTAAGCTACTTGGTGCAATACAAGTTGGCGTAAAACCTCCAGAAACAACAACTGTAAAATCAACTACCGAACCCCAGTTAAATGATCCACAAGGGTCAAGAGGCAAGGCGCCACTTTCCCACTGCATTACACGCATACGGGTATTACCATTATACGCCCCAGCAGGAACTGTAAATCCAAATGCCGAAGGGGCGACAGGAGGAGTTCCAGTCCAAGTACCAATGGATTCAGAGGCATCAAAGATGTCATTTTGATTCCAATCAATCCAAGCTTCACCTGCCCCTCCGTATGTACCACCACAGGTGCCAAATTGAATATTGGCAGTATAGCTACTGCTAGCTGTAACGCTTACTAATAAACCAGTTTGGTCTTCAACGCCAGCTACACCTGGACATGCAGCGTAGGCAATTACTGAACCGCCATCGCCAGTTAAGTCAACAGTTTCTGTGTTAGAATCGCCGGTGAGGCCTGGCCCCCCAAAAGTACAATATTGGGCCAACGTATTAGTTGAAGTTATAGATAGAGTTATAAGTACTATCAGACTTAAGTAAATTTTTTTCATAATCAGAAGTTTTTAAATTATTGAGAGTTAGTAAAGCGAAATTAAGTTAATTACAAATATAAACTATTTTAGTTTTCTAGACAAACCATTCGTTTTTTTTGATTTATCCAACAAAATATTTTGAATATACTTTTGGGGAAAGCAAAGAAAGCAAAGAAAAAAAACCCTCCCGATTTCTCGAGAGGGCTTTAGATAGGTATAAAGAGCTGTTTACTTAATTACAAGCTTTTCGGTTCTTTCGAATCCATCAGATTGAATAGTAACTAAGTAAATTCCAGACTCAACATTCTGTAATTTAACCTCTGTTATTGTGCCATTAATTAAATTACGATAAATCGATTGACCAATTACATTTCTAATAACAACATTGTAATTACCGACTTCTGATATGCTAACTGAAAAGTTTCCATTATTAGGGTTTGGATATAGAGTCATCTCAATTGAGTTATTCAACTCACCTATAGATTGAGGCTCGCCAACAGTTACTGTATCAACAACATTACAATCAGCTGTTGCATCATCAGTTACTGTAACAGTATAGCTTCCTGCAACCAACCCAGTAATAGATGCTGTAGTTTCAGCGTTAGACCATGCGTACGTTACCGTTCCTTGCTCACCCGAAACCGTAACTGTTGCCATACCATCAGATGCACCATTTAAAGTGGCATCAGTAGCAGATAAACTTGCAGCTAGAGTACAAGTTACAATTGCTGGTTCTGAAATTGTTACAGTAGCAGCTGCTTCACATCCTGCTAACACATTATCCTTTACAGTAACACTGTATGTTCCTGCGCTTAGTCCGGTAATCAGCGCTGTTGTACTGCTATTATCCCATAAGTAAGTAACATTCCCTTGACCTCCTGTTACCGTTGCCATAGCATCGCCATCACTACCTCCGATGGTGGTTACATCATTTCCTGTAAGTGTTACTCCTACTGTACAAGATAATGCTGGTTCAGCAATAATTAAAGTATCAACTACTTCGCAGCCTGCCAAAATATCATCCATTACAGTAACACTGTATGTTCCTGCACTTAGCCCAGATATCATTGAAGTTGAACCTCCATTAGACCACATGTACGTTATGTTACTTTGACCTCCTGTTGCAGTTGCCATAGCATCTCCATCGCTACCTCCGGTGGTGGTTACGTCATTACCTGTAAGTGTTACTCCTACTGTACACGATAGTGCTGGTTCAGCAATAATTAAAGTATCGACTACTTCGCAACCAACCAAAATATCATCCATTACAGTAACACTATATGTTCCTGCACTTAGGCCACTAATCATTGACGTTGTACCTCCGTTAGACCACATGTACGTTATGTTACTTTGACCTCCTGTTACAGTTGCCATAGCATCTCCATCACTACCTCCGATGGTGGTTGGGTCGTTTCCTGAAGCTATTAACGAAACATTACATGTAGGCGCTGGTTCCGTCAACGTTACTGATGCAATAGCAGCACAACCAGCAGTAATACCATCTGTTAGTGTAACAGTGAATATACCTCCTGTTAAGCCATTAATTAGTTGAGTTGCTGCTGCATTATCCCATAAATAAGATAGATTTCCTTGGTTTCCTGCAGGAATAGCTGTAGCTGAACCATCACTTGCTCCATACGAGGTTGGATCTATTGATGTAGCCGTTACTGATATGTTACAAGAAACTGTAACACTTGGATCGGTTACTAACCCTGAGGCGCTTGCTGTACATCCTGCAATTACGTCATCAGTTACTGTAACTGAATACGTATTTGTTGGTAAACCTGTAATCATCGAAGTTGTACCTCCGTTTGACCACATGTAA
>CAJQPE010000029.1 GCA_905480125.1 uncultured Flavobacteriales bacterium
AAATATTCCAGTATAGTTTTGGGGAGTAATTTGCCTCAATTCTTCTTTTATTGACTCATTTACAGCTAATGTGTCGATGAAACCATGTATTTTAACTTGATTAATAATTTTATTACTTCGAGTTAATTCTTTTAACGCTTCATAAGGGTTAGGATATGCTTCCCTTCTTAGAATCGTTTGTATTGCTTCGGCCACAACTGCCCAGTTTTCCTCTAAATCTTTATCAATAGCTTCGTTATTCAGTAAAAGTTTGTCTAAACCTTTTAATAAAGAGCTGTAAGAAATTAAAGTATGTGCAAATGGGATTCCAATATTACGCAGAACGGTTGAGTCTGTTAAGTCACGTTGTAATCTCGAAATAGGCAATTTGGCCGCTAAATGCTCAAAAAGCGCATTAGCTATGCCGATATTACCTTCTGAGTTTTCAAAATCGATTGGGTTAACTTTGTGCGGCATTGCGGAAGAGCCAACTTCACCAGCCTTTATCTTTTGCTTAAAATATCCCATTGAAATATAAGTCCAAACGTCCCTATCTAAATCCATGACGATGTTATTAAGTCGCTTGAAACCATCACAAAGAGCTGCAATATTATCATAGTGTTCAATTTGCGTAGTTGTTTGTGAACGATCTAAGCCAAGTATGTTGTTTACAAAGTTATTAGCAAAATCAACCCAATGAATAGCAGGATATGCTACTTTGTGAGCATTAAAATTTCCTGTTGCTCCGCCAAATTTGGCGGAACTAGGTATAGATTTAATTTGCGCGTATTGTATCTCCAGGCGCTCAACAAAAACAAATAATTCTTTACCCAAATTAGTAGGGGAGGCAGGTTGACCATGAGTTTTAGCAAGCATAGAGACATCTTTCCAATCCTTAACTAAAGCTTTCAATTTCGCAATAAATTCTTCAATTAAAGGGAAAACTACTTCAGATAACGATTCTTTAACAGAAAGTGGAACGGATGTATTATTAATGTCTTGTGAGGTTAGTCCAAAATGGATAAATTCAAGATTAGTAGCTGGAACAACCTCTTTTAATTTTTCTTTGATAAAATACTCAACCGCCTTGACATCATGGTTGGTTATTTTTTCAATTTCTTTTATTATACCAGCATCTTCTGCCGTAAAATCCTCATATAATTCTCTTAATTTAGGATATAATGATTTGTCAAAATCAACCAATTGTGGCAATGGTAATTCACATAAAGCAATGAAGTATTCAACTTCTATTTTAGTTCTATATCTAAATAATGATGATTCAGAAAAATAATTTTCTAAAGGTTGTGTTACCCTTCTGTATCGGCCATCTATTGGGGAAATTGCAGTAAGTGTTGATAATTCCATAATATTCTATTGTTTATGATTGCGAAATTAAAAAAATGGCTTTCATTGTTTAGTATAAAATTAAGTTTTATGTTGTCATTTAAAATTGCATGTTTGAAGTACATAAACCATTGAAAATCACAATATGAAAAAGCTTTTTATTCTAATTACATTTTTTTCAATCCTTGGATTAGGAAATTTATTGGCACAGACAATAGTTACAACTGACCCTCAACTAAAGACGGTAATATTAGAAGAATATACTGGGATCCATTGTGGCTATTGCCCAGATGGTCATGTTATTGCAGGAAACATTCAAGCAAGTGACCCAGATCGTGTTATTTTAATGAATATACATGCTGGAAGCTATGCGGTACCTAGTGGCAGTGAACCCGACTTTAGAACAGCTTATGGTGAGGATTTAGCGACTCAAGCAGGTGTTACAGGATATCCAGCCGGAGCAGTTAATAGACACATCTTTGCGGGCAACACTGCAACATCTATGAGTAGAAGTGCGTGGGCTAATGCGGCGGATGAAATACTTCAAGAAAGTACTCCGGTTAATGTTGGTTTAGAGTCAGTTTGGGATAGTGTAACAGGCGAATTAGCGATTAATGTTGAGGTTTATTATACAAATAGTAGTGATGAATCAATGAATAACTTGCACGTCGCAATATTGGAAAATGGTCTTGAAGGACCCCAAACAGATTATGGACCTTATAATGCCGCCAATGTTTTACCAAATGGAAACTATGTTCATGGTCACGTTATGAGAGATTTGATTACGGGTCTTAACGGTGAATCTATATCAACGACATCAGCGGGGTCATTATATACTGCCTCATATACTTATTCTGTTGACCCTTCGTGGGATATTGACAATTGTAATATTGTGGCATTTGTAACGGAAACTCAAGAAGAGATTCTTAATGGAACAGAAACAGCTGCAAATGGAGGTTCTAATGATGGCACTACAGTTCTTAATATTGGTGAATTAAGTGAGCCTAATTTTGTTTCCGGAAATTCATATTCGATAGATGCTACAAGTTTTATGGCTGGATCCGAAGATTTTATTTTCACCCTTACGAGCAATGCTCCCAGCAATTGGTCAAGTAGTTTTGATATTGGTGGCTCTAATTATTCTTCTCAAGCGACTATATCAATGGCTAACTTAATTTCTCAATCTATTCAGGTTAATGTTGCAGCAGGAGCAACGCCTGCAGTTGCAACATATGAGCTCAATATGGAGTCTGTGAGTAATCCGGCAGCTATTCAGAAGATAGCAGAAATAATCGTTATCGACGGTATTACAGATTTAATTGTTAATCATGATCAAGGTTTTGGAGACGGGGCGGTTTATGATCATAGTGATGATTATACTGACGGTTTAGCATTTGCTGGAAATGCGGCTTTTGGTGAGACAGAAACGCAAGTGTTATTAAAACTTGCGAATGATAACAAGTTAGGTGATGTAGTGAATATTTACTATAATATAGGATGGACATTTCCTGGAATGACAGAGGATATTGCCTTGTTTTTGGCACCGTATTTAGATAACGGGGGAAATCTTTTTATATCTGGTCAAGATATGGCTTGGGATATTTATGATAATGGCGGAACAACTGTTACTCAAAACTTTTTTAGTGATTATTTACATGGAGACTATGTAGACGATGGTTCTCCGGCAAGAAATAATGTCGACATTGTTGTTTCCGATGTTATTTTTGGTGGAATGTCTAGTTTTGCTATAAGTGGTGCCTATGCTAATGCGGCCAATTTTTATCCAGATAATGTTGAACCAGACAATAGTGGGAAAGCAAAGGCTATTTTCACTTATAACGATGGCAAAAATGGGGGTCTAAGAGTAGAAAGCTGGGGTTCTCATTATAAGATAGTTTATTTATGTTTTGATCTAAGAAGCATTACAGATGTGTCGGTTAGAGAACAGGTAGTTAAGATCTCTCACGATTGGTTTTATGGGGCATTAACAACAGAAGCTTTTGAAGCTAAGCTTCAATCACTAACTTCGTATCCAAATCCTTCGAATAATTTTGCGACTATTGAATATACAGCAATAGATGAAGAAGCAGTTTTACATATATATGATATTGAAGGGAAGCTTGTATACTCAAAAGAAGTAGCATCAAACACTACTTCTATTAATGTGGATGTAAAATCTTGGGACATGGGATATTATTTATATAATCTAACAACTGCTAATGGCAATGTTTCGCAAAGTATGACTCTGGAAGTAGTTAGATAACTGATACTTATAATTAGTTTAAAGAGGGGGTTACAAAAGTAGTCCCCTTTTCTTTGTAATAAGTTCTATTTTTAACGTTCTAAAATCATGCTGAAACAAATACAAATTGGATTTTCAGCCTATAGAAAGGCAACGAAATTTATTCTGAAGAATAAGCTATTTTGGTTTTACCTAATTCCCTTATTTTTAAATCTATTGCTATTTTCAGCAACAATCTATGGGACTGATTTTCTTACAGAGGGCCTTACCAATTGGTGTTTAGACTACTTTGATTTAGAAAAAGGTGGTGAGTATTACGAAGCCGTAGGAGTCATTATTTGGTGGTTTTTCTATGTGATAATTAAACTTATTTCTTGGATTATATTTCACTTCGTTAGTGGTGGATTAATACTTATAATTTTGTCACCTGTTCTGGCATATTTATCTGAGAGAACTGAGAAAATACTGAAGGGAAATGAATATCCTTTTAATTTAAATTTATTTATAAAAGATGTAGCGAGAGGAGTTGTAATAGCTGCTCGAAATACGATTCTTCAATTGATAATAATGGCATTTATAATATTGTTGGCATTGATTCCTTTAGTCCAGCTTGCTGCACCATTCTTACTATTTATGGTCGCAGCGTATTACTATGGATTTTCTTTTATAGATTACATATGTGAACGAAGAAGACTCACTTTAGTAGATAGTGTAAGATTTATGAGGAATAACAAAGGTTTAACTCTAGCTAATGGGTCAATTTTTGCTGGGGCTATAATGATTCCCTGGATTGGAGGTTTATTAGCCGGTTTTGTTGCTATAAACTCGGTTGTTGCTGCTACAATTTCTATATGTGAAATGGAAGATAAAAATTTGCTAAAATAATGAGTACATCAATAGTCGCGGTATCTTATTTGAATACCACTCCATTTATATATGGAATTCAACAAAAATTGCCAGTTTCTGAGTTCAAATTATCTTTAGAGCATCCAGCAAAATGCGCATCAGTTTTGCTAGAAGGCAAAGTAGATATTGGTCTTGCACCTATAGCAGCTCTTCCCGAATTAGAAGGGTATCAAATAATATCAGATTACTGCATTGGTTGCGACGGTTTGGTCGAAACGGTTTGCTTGTATAGTGATGTGCCTTTGTCTGAAATTCAAACTATTTACCTAGACTATCAATCAAAAACATCGGTAAATCTTATAAAAATCCTGGCAAAGGAATTATGGAAAATTAATCCAAATTGGAAAGATGCCGACACAAATTATATCGATAATATTACTGGAAAAAGTGCCGGGTTAGTAATTGGTGACAGAGCCTTTGATTTAGCTGAAAGATATAGGTATACTTTTGATTTAGGCGATGGATGGAAACGACTCACAGGACTCCCTTTTGTTTTCGCTTGTTGGGTTGCTAAAACGGGAGTTCCAAATAGTGTAAAAACAAAGTTTAATGAAGCATTAAAATATGGAATGGACTACAGGGAAGACTTGATTTCAGAGCTGAAATTAGAATCCGGAGTAGACTATTCAAATTATTTAAAAAATAGAATATTGTTTACAAAAGGAGACAAAGGCAGAGAGGCAATAAGTCTATTTTTAAATTATTTGGCAACTCCAATTATAATTAGTTAGGATAATACCGATTATGCTTTTATATTTGGGGTTACAAACCTAATTATTTGTATGAAAGCAATTTTACAAAACGTTATTCTAGTTTTTTTAATTTCTATTACTCAGTTTGGATTTTCACAGCAAGATACAACCAAAAATGCTTTCGAAAAAGGTTTAGATCAATATAAACTGCAAAAAGCAAAGCACCTTTTATATAGTTATGATTTCAGTGCTGCGTTGGTTGCTTATGAAGAAATTTATGCAGAAAGTCCAGATAATCCTATTGTGCAATATAGAATTGGTCAGGTTCATTATGCCCTTAGAGATTACCTGTCGGCAACCAAATTTATGGCTCTGGCTGTTGAAAAAGAACCTATTATTGAGGAAGATGCCCGAGTTAAATATGCGATGGCTCTGCATAGAGTTGGTGAATTTGATAAAGCAATTACTCAGCTTATTAGCTATAAGGTTGATTTGAAAGAAAGCAAAATTAAGAGAATTGAAGAAATTGAAGATATGTTAAAGGGCTTAAGCTATGCTAAAGAGTCAGTATCTAATCCATTCAATGTTAAAATTGAAAACATGGGAACCGATATTAATTCAGCTTTTGATGATTACGGTGCGTCTATTTCAGCTGATGAAAAAACGATAATATTTACATCAAGGAGACCAGATACAAAAGGAGGAGCTACCGACCCAAATGATGGTAAATATATGGAGGATATTTACATTGCAGAATGGAATGCAGAAGGAAATAATTGGAACAAAGCGGAGAGTATCAAAGGCAGGTTGAATACTGAGTTTCATGATGCTTGCTTAAGTATTTCTCCAGACGGCCAAAACATTTATGTGTATAAGAATTTTGGTGAAAGTGGAAGTGGTGAAATATACGTTTCAAGGTTGAGCTCTTCCGGTAAATGGGGCGGGCCAAAAGACCTGGGAAAGCTAATAAACACCTCTTATTTTGAGAGCTCCGCGTCAATAACTTCGGATGGTCAATTTATGTATTTCTTGAGCGAGAGAAAAGAAAAAACTTCGCAAGGCATGTCAGATATTTGGGTTGCTGAACGTTTATCGAGAAGTGAATGGAAGGAACCTGTTAACTTAGGTCCAGTTATTAATACCGCTCATGACGAGCGCATGGTTTTTATCCACCCTGAAGGAAATATCTTGTTTTTTGCATCTGATGGTCATGTTGATAAATGTGTAGGAGGATACGATATATATATGAGTGAATTTAGGGATAGCGCATGGCAGGAACCAGTAAATATTGGATACCCAATTAATACGGTAAATGATGACATTAACTTTGTACTTTCTTTTGATGCTAAAACTGCTTATTATTCTGGATATAAAGATCCATCTATGGGTGGAAAGGATATTTTTAAAGTTGACGTTTCAGAGCATGCAATTATTAAAGATGTACGAGAAAGATATGTCACAATATCTGGTAAAATTACTGATGGTTCAGCAAATAATAGCCCTATGAAAGTGACACCAAAGATTATTATTACAAACTCAGAATCTGGTGATGAAGTTAAGGTGATGAAGGTAAAGACCCCTACTTATTCTGTGAAACTTGAACGAGGAAATAATTATAAAATGCAGATTTCGGCAGGTGGATTTAAAACCCAGGAGGCCATTATTGACTTAACTGTAGAAGATAAAAACCCTAGCATTAATATGGATTTTACAATGGTGCGGTAAGAATCAGATTACTTTGTTTTAATTCTATGTTTGATTTTTATACTAGTTCTTTGTTCAATTCTTAAGAATTGTTGCGTTCAGCGTTATTGTGCATTTATTTTAAAATCATGTTTTTGCCCAGTTTAATGCTATAAAAAGAGGATTAAATTGGTTCGGTCAATTATATTAGTTTTAAAGGCTACCTTATCAGGCCATTAATCTCGCAGTACCAAAAAGTAATATAGAAGATGAAAAAGATAATAACAATAACAGGATATTTAGCAATTGTAGCCTTTTTATTAGTAGGGTGTAATATTTCGAACTATCGAGTCACCAAACGTCAGCATCTGAATGGTTATCACATAGATCTGAGGCAGAGCAAGAATAAACAATCTAAAGAATACGAAGAAGAATTCACAGAACGTGAAGAGACTAAAAGATTAGGAGCTGAGGCAGGAGAAGTTTATCAATCTGAACCCGAACAATTATATGTAAACACAAATAACGAACTCCACTTACCAGATGAAGAGAGTGAATATTTGTTTAGTGCAGAAGAAAGTACAATCACAGATGAATTAGCATCAGTTGCTCTAGAAGAAAGGGATGCCGATGCCAAGAAACATAAAATGAATTTAAAAAGAGCAGCCCAACCTGCCGAAGTCTTGCCGTCATCAAAATTCAGTAAAAAAAGCAGTTCAATGCAACCAGGGGATATTACAGGGCCTAACCCTGATGAATTGGCTGACAGGGCGTTTCTCTACCTTTTTCTGGGTATGATTCCATACGCTGGAGTCGTATTTGCTGTTATGTCTTTAATTTCGGCTATCAGAGCCTGGAACCGCAGAGCTGAATTTACTGAAGAAGATAGCGAATGGAAGTCCATAGCGGCTTTGATTGTTGGTATAGTTGGTATAGTGGGGGTAGCAATTTTGGTTATCTTTTCAGCTTTGGCTGCAGCCTCATTATTGCTTTTATAGATCGGTTTTAGGATTTTTGCTTAACAAAACCCAAAATAGTTTTTTGTGATTGCTGCCTTTGAGCTCAAAGATGAATTAAAGATTACACACTTACCACCTTTACTGGGGAAGTATAAACCAGTAATTTAGTTACTAAATCAAAGCCAATTTCGTTTAGCGCATCTCCATATTGGGTAATTTGCTTTGCGTGAGATTTACTCATTAATCCAGTTTTATAATCGATAACAACCACGGAATCATCTTTCATAGCCACTCTATCTGGACGAAGAACATCACCATTTACAGTGATAATTTCTGCTTCATTTTTTACTTGGTATTCTTTTGAAAAATAGATTTTTAGGGCTTTATGATTTATTATTTGAAGAATATCTTTTTCTAATTTGTTAAACTCTTTAGTTGAAATAAACCCCTCAGATTTTAATTGCTCTAGGGCCTTTTCAGTGTCAGAACTATATTCAATTTTTGATAACGTGTAGTGTAATAGCTTGCCGTAATCTTTTTTTGCAGTGGTACCATTAGTTTCCCAGATTTCATTCGCCTGCAAGCTAATCTCAACTCTAGGTTTCCAGTGGTTAAAAACACTTTGTTTTAGGGTGAGATTTTTTGCGGGTATTTTGTTAGCTTTTGAATTAGCAATTTCTTCGCCCAATGTCAGCGAATTGGTAGCTTCATCCCAGTTTTCCGATTGCCTAATAAAATCAATGAAATTGGTAGACAAATCGTGGTATTTGTAATTAGATGAAATTATATATAGCCGATCTTCTGGACGAGTAAAAGCAACGTAAAGCAAATTAATATTGTCGAGTAATGTTTTATTAACCTCGGCATCATACTGGCTTCCATACGGTGTTTTTTGCAGGTTTTTGTTTAAACTAACTAATGCGGAGGGGATATTTACTTTTAGTTTTTTTGTATCAATCCATAGGGTGTCGACTCCCTTAGACTTCCAATTAGCAAAGGGAAAAATAACCACTGGAAACTGCAGTCCTTTTGACTTATGAATAGTCATAATGGTAATAGCGTTTTCGCCTTCTGGTATTTGAATTGATAGACTATCTTTTTTGTTTCCCCATTGGTCTATAAATTCACTAATCGAGCTACCCGATCGATTGTTTATTTCGTGAACAAATTGAAGAAATCCTAATAGATAAGGATCGTTTTCTTGATTCAGTCTAAAAACACGAATGAGCTCTTCTATGGTTTCGTACAAAGACTTTTGTAATAGCTGCTCAGAGTTAAATTCGGAGAAATTGGATACTATAAATTTATCAAAGTTTGAAACAGAGCTGAAAACGGTTTTTAATTGGTTATGCCGATCTCCACCAGATAGAATAGAATTGGCGATGCTAATTTTTGCTTCGTCATTATTTTGATTGAGTAAATACTTAAGAACTGAAATAATCAGCTTGACTTGCGGATTGCCACTAATCAACAAACTATCGGAAGAAATAACAGGTAATTGGTTTTCAACTAAAAAGTTCGCAATATCGTTTGCGTCTTTTCTCTTTCTGCAAAGAATAGTAATATCTTTTAACGAATAGCCATCTTCAACAACTTGCCTTATAGTGCTTAATGTGGTTGCCTTTGTTTCTTCAATGTAGCTTTCTTCATCTATTCTATTAAGAATTTTAAGCGAGACATGACCACCCTTTTTTACTTCTAAAGATCCTTGACTTTGCTTGTCGTAAATATCTCTATAGTTTTCATGTATCTTTTTGCTGATGTTTTCGAAAAACCAATTATTGAAATCAACTATGTGTTTTTTTGATCGGTAGTTTATGTTTAACACTTTTTGTTGGTAGTTTCTTTTTAAAGAATCTGCTCGTTCGACAACAATGTCTTTATCGCCATATTTGGAGTTGATATGAGGTAGCTTGGCAAATTGTTCTACTTCTCCACCTCTCCAGCGATAGATAGCTTGTTTACCATCACCAACTAACATGTTAAAATTGCCTGTCGCAAGAGAGTTGTCGATTAGAGGAAGTAAGTTATGAAATTGTAATTCCGAGGTGTCTTGAAACTCATCTATCAAGTAATTACGATAGCGTTCCCCTAGTCTTTCGTATATAAAAGGTGCCGGTTCGTTTAATACAATTTGTGCAATTTTTTTATTAAATTCTGAGATATGAAGGATATTTTGCTCTTGTTTAATGAGGTTAATTTCTTTTTCAATTTCGTTAAGAACCGCTAAGGCATAAATATTCTTTTCAATAGATTGGTATAAGATTAAATCAGCCAATGAAGACTTAACAACATCAAGTGATTGCTGATAAAGAGCTATGAGTCTTCCCTTAATATTTTCAATGCTAGCTTTGTCAGCAGGCGAACATTTACCTGAAAACCATTTATCTTCATTTATGGCTTTCTGCAACGTAGCAGTAGGTTCCAAGCTTTTAATCACCACATTACTTAAGTATTGAAAATATTTAGGAAGTGAGCCCCTAGAAAAAGAGCTATGGTTAACAGAATTACTATCAATAAGTGCGAGACCTTTTTCGCCAACACTTGAAATAGCATCTTCTGCTTCCTTAACTTTTGTACTTATAGAACTACGAAGTTTTGAAAAATCAGATAACTTCAGTTTTTTAAGCTTCTCAACATGCAATTGACCTTCTTCCTGGAGAAGATTTTTGGCATAATCCTTTATATCATTTTCAATGTGCCAACTCTTTTCATCATCAGTTTTACCTTCTATAAACTCGATAAGCACTTTAGTTAACCCAGCGTTTGTGCCAACCTGCTCTAGTAGCTGATCAACAGAAGTTGAAATGAGCTGTTCGCCATCCATTTCAACTTCAAAATTGATGGGGATTTTAAGGTCGTAAGCAAACGTTCGTATAATTTTGTGTACGAATTTATCAATGGTGCTTATAGCAAAATCAGCATAATGGTGCAAAATATGCTCTAATGTTTTGGCAGCGCGTTTTCGTAAAATTGATTCGTCTTTATTGAGTTCTATGCATATGGTGTCGAGCATGTCAAACGGCTCATTGGAGGCACATTGCGTTAGCGCACCAATAATTCGCTCTTTCATTTCGTTCGCAGCTTTATTAGTGAAGGTAATCGCTAAAATATTTCTGTATCGATCTGGTTGATCACTTCCTAACGCAATTTTTAGGTATTCTTTTACAAGGGTGTATGTTTTTCCGCTGCCGGCAGAGGACTTATATACAGTAAAATTTCTATTAGGAAACACGGGGTCAAGATAAACATAATTTGAATATTTGTTAGCTGTTGAAATTTAGCAATCCATTAATTTAATTATTAGGGGTGTGTGATATAAAACATAAAAGGTACTGTTTACGTATCTTTACGTAAATAATGATTTATGAGAACAATTATCACAATAGTATTTATAGGTTTAGTATATATAACAGTGGCACAAAACTATGTGCAGAATCAGTTAATCGTTCAGTTAGAAAGCAAGAAATCAATTGATAAGTCTATTGAAGAGGCGCAGGTTTTTTTGCCAGAGGCGGAGTTTATTATGTTACAACCTTTATCAAAAACATTAAATATTTGGTTGGTGGGATACGATGAGACTAATGTAACTTCTGAAAATGCGGTGGCAACTCTTGAAAGTATTAGCACTGTTACTCTTGCACAAGTGAATCATACAGGTATTAAGAATCGTAATGAACCAAATGATGCTGAATACGGTCAGCAATGGTGCCATTTTAATTCGAGCGATGCAGATATGGATACGGAAGAAGCTTGGGATATAGCGACAGGGGGAGTAACGGCTTTAGGCGATACAATTGTTGTTGCTGTAATAGATGGCGGAGCAGACTTGACGCACGAAGATTTAAATTATTGGAGAAATTATCAAGAAATTGAGGCTAACGGAATTGATGATGATAACAATGGTTATGTAGACGACTATAATGGATGGCACGTATATAAAAATAGTGGAATAATTTATGAAGATGAAGATGTAAATATGGCTGGGTTTTGGGATGATCATGGAATTCACGTATCTGGAATAATAGGCGCAAAAGGGAACAACGGAGTAGGAGTTTCTGGTATAAGTTGGAATGTAAAAGTCATGGCGGTTAGAGGTTCTTCAACAGATGAAGCTGTGCTTGTGAAAAGCTATGGTTATATTTATGATCAGCGAATGATATACAATAGAAGCCAAGGAGATTCAGGAGCGTATGTAGTCGCAACAAATTCCTCTTTTGGAGTTGATTACGGTGATCCAGCAGCCTATCCAATCTGGTGTGGTTTATATGATTCAATGGGTGAAGTAGGCATTTTAAGTGCTGTAGCAGGGCCCAATTTAGGTATTAATATTGATAATGAAGGCGATGTTCCTGGTGCTTGTCCTAGTGAATATACCTTATCAACAACTAATAGCCGCAATAATGATAATAGGAATAATGGAGCTGGATACGGTTTAGTTCATTGTGATATTGCAGCACCAGGAACCGATATTTATTCAACTATTGCTGGCGATTCTTATGGATTTAAAACAGGAACTTCCATGGCAACACCGCAGGTAGCTGGTGCAATTGGTTTAATGTACGCAGCAGCGCCTGCAGCAATGTTAAGTAACAACCTGAACTACCCTTCTGTAACAGCAACAACAATAAGGGATTATATGTTAACCAATGGTTTCGATTCTATTGCTTCTATGGCTGGAGAAAGTGTAACAGGTGGTCGTTTGAACTTGTTTAAAGCCTTGACTGCTCTTGAGCAATATGATACAACTTCTACTGAAATTTCAAACGTCAAACGCCAAACCGCAGGCTTTAGATTATCTCCAAATCCAGCATCGGACGTACTGACGATTTCTTCTTCAGAAGAGCCACAGAACATTAAAATTTATTCGATTTTAGGCGAGTTGATTTATAGTAATAGCATTTCCGTAAGAACTAAAATTGATGTTTCTCAAATCGAAGCAGGACTCTATTTTGTCATTATCTCTAATGGTCTGCGTGAGGAAACGCAAAGAGTTGTGATTACACGCTAAGTACAATCAGGTTTTCTGCTTTTTTTTCTTAGCCGCTGGAAACAAAATATTGTTTAGAATCAAACGATATCCAGCAGAATTAGGATGTAAATTCAAGTCTGTTTTTGGGTCATTTACGTAGTGCTTGTAGTCTGCTGGGTCGTGACCAGCATAGAAAGTCCATTGTCCTTTTCCAAATGTGCCATGAATATATTTGGCGGTATTTAAACTTTTTGTTTCTCCCATAATAATTACCTCTGGTTTGATATATTGTTTGTGGAATGCAGTAGTTTGACCAAAAAAACCTTTTACAACGGGAGTATGATTTTGACATAGCATTGTAGGAACAGGATCCCATTTTGCTGAGAAGTCGAATAACGTAAAGTAGTCTAGCTCTTCTGGCGTTCGCTTATGTAATTTATCAGCATCGATTGAAGAATATTCATATTCTAATGGGTTTTTCTTTAGCTGAAAATCCTTGAAAGCAAATGTATTATTGAAATCTAGTTTTTGTTGAGCTTGCGGATCTACACCGTCATGATCGTAAATGTTTTCACAGATGTCTACTCCATCTGCAGCGAGTGCAATATCATATGAATCTGTTCCTGAGCACATTGTAAACAAAAAACCACCGCCTGCAGTAAAATTACGTATAGATTGTGCTACAGCTAATTTCAATTCAGAAACTTTTTCAAACCCTAATTTAGAAGCCATTTCTTCTGATGTACGAACTTGTTCTCGGTACCAAGCCGCATTTTTGTACATCGAGTAAAATTTTCCGTACTGCCCAGTAAAATCTTCATGATGTAGATGCAACCAATCATATAGAGGAAGTTGACCATTTATTATTTCTTCATCGTAAACGACATCATACGGTATTTCCGCGTAAGTAAGAACAAGAGTTACGGCATCATCCCACGGAAGCTTATTCTTTGGTGAATATACTGCTATTTTTGGCGGTTTTTCTAATTTAACCACGTCCATATTTACCTCCGGATTAGCAATTTCTTGTTTAATTCCGATTGCCTGAGCGTTAGCAATAATTTCATAGGATACACCACGGATGATGCACTCATTTTCAATTGGTTGTAGATGTTTAATTAGAAAACTACCTCCTCTATAATTTAATAGCCATTCTACTTCAACGTTTTGATTGAGGACCCAAAATGAAATACCATATGCTTTTAAATGATTTTTTTGACTATCATCCATCTGGATTAATAAATAAGACCCGTAACTGTTTATTGAAAAACAGAAAACGATAAATAAAAGCGTACTTGTTTTTATAAAATTCATGCTGTCGTAAAACGAAAAAAAAGTAAATTTAGTGAGCGATGATGCGCACTTCTGTTCTTCTATTTTTTGCTTTTCCTTCTGAAGTTTCATTGGATGCAATTGGTTTAGACTCTCCTAGCCCTTTAGCAATAATTCTTTTTGTATCGATACCTTTTTTTAAGAGGTAATTTTTAACCGATTCAGCTCTTTTTTGTGAAAGCGCCATATTGTTAGAATCAGAACCATCACTATCTGTATGGCCCGATATTTCTATTTTAATTTCTTTTTTTGTCAGCATCCATTCGTACAGGTCGTCAATAGCGCTAAACGATCCTGGTTCTAGTTCTGCACTATTAGTTTTATAGGTTACATCTAATGTCATGATGCTTGTATTTGTGCTCTCTGTGGTTACAGTTAAGTCGAAACTATATGGTCCACCAGGTGACGGCATCTCTATTTGGTTTATGTTTTCAGCTCCTGAAAATCCTGAAACAAACATGTCGTATGTTACACCTTGAGGAATAAGCATTTCGAAATATCCGGTCTCGTTTGATACCCCATTGTAGTCTTTTTTTGTTTTAGGATTGGTGAATGTAACGAGCTGTCCTGAAGCTATTTTGCCTTCTACGTCAACAACTTTAACCTTCAATAAAGCAGTAGTATCAGTTGGTACAAGTTTTTGTGCCCAACAAACGGAACTAATCAGAATCGCTAAAATTGTGGTCTTACTTTTCATAGAAGTACTTTATAAGTCAAATATCACAAAAATTGCAATACTGAGCGTCATGATTATGTTTAAAGTGCATTTCAGAATCAAAAAGTTTGTCAATTAAACCTATTAGTTCTTCTTCGAATTCGGATAGAATATCTTCGGTTAGCAATTCTTGCTTATTAACATTAACAGAAATAAACCCTGCACTTAATTTCCTAAATGAAATGTTTCCTGAGACTATATCAAATTTGTTGTGTGGATGCATTTTATGGTACATCAGCGCATAAGCTAATAGTTGGAAGGCTTTAGCGAATGTTTCATCAGAGGCAATTTCACTAAGGTCTTTAACCGATATATTTTTCTTTTGTACAATCCCTGTTTTATAATCGACTATCCTAATCGTATTACCAATACGATCAATTCTGTCAGCTTTTCCGGTTATTTTGAATTGAACGCCATTCCGATCAAGTTTTGCTTCTAGTGTTTCTTCTATTTCTAAAATCGTCAAATACTCTCCACCCAATTCTAGCGTTTTCAAAAATTTTATTTCCTGCTTAAGAAAATTAGTAACGAATTTTTTTGCAACATTAAATATCAATAAGTTTTTGCCATTGCTTATTTCATTTTCGCTGAATTCTGTTTTGAATTGTTTAAATAATTCATCGGTTACCCTAGGTAAAAAGCCCTTTACATCATTGGGGCGAAGTACAGCTCCTTTATAAGGTTTATAAAAATGTTCTAATGTATCATGAACGAATGTGCCAAGCGAACTAGATTCAATCGTTTCTTCAACTTCTTCAACTTCTTTTAATCCTAAGATATATTTATAATAGAAATCTAAAGGGCAACGAATAAAAGTGTTGAGAGCAGAAGGAGAAAATCCTTTTTCAACTCTTTCATTGAGTTTATCTATAATAGCTGTGCCAGATGTTATTTCAATAGTAGGTGTCAAATTATTAGGAACATCGGACGATAGATGGTCTTCACTGAATTTGATATTTGGGCCCGCTTCGTGCAACAGTTGCGTTATAAACCTACTTGGTTCTCCAGAGTTCAAACCTTCCGTATTAGAATTATATAATAAATGTACATTCTCCGCTCTTTGAATAAGCCTATAGAAGTGGTAAGCGAAAATGGCATCTTTTTCTATATGAGTCGGCAGTTTAAACTTACGCTTGATGTCGTATGGAATAAAGCTGTTTTGCGATTTTCCAGCGGGAATAGTCCCTTCGTTGGTTGAGATAAGAATTATGTTTTTGAAATCTAATGTTCTTGTCTCTAGCATACCCATTAATTGAAGGCCTTTTAGAGGCTCTCCGAAAAATGGAATCGATTCTTGTCCTACAATTTGGCTAAAAAGCGTTCTTAATGTTTTTAGGTCAGGAATAGATTGATAGGTTTCTATTAAATCAGTTAATCGATTGAATATTTTATTGTAAGTAAACAGGTATTCTAGCTCTAGTTTTTGCTTTTTAGAAACCCTTTTGGCAAGAAATTCAATCAATTGGTTGCAGACCGCTTGAGCAACTAGAGGGTTGTTTTCCCAGTTTGAAAAAATTAACGGTAGCGTCTCACTTTCGTTAGCATGCGCTTTAATTAAATCAGCAATAAGCGTATGCGGAATAAAAACTAAATTCCGTTTTATAATTGTATTAGCTAGTTTTTCTGTTTGCTTGTTCCTGATGGTTTGGTGATACAAAACCCGCAATACATCTTTATGGTGAAACGTTGGTTTACTATCAGTTTTACTGTATTTGTGGCCGTTTTCATGTAAAGTGAAACATGCCGTCCAAAAACTATGTAACGGAGTGTTTTTGAGCGGGTACCCCATCGTTATGTTCACGTTAGCAACCTCATCAGGCAACGATTCTAGCATGGGCAGTAGTAAATTCTCATCGGCTAATACTACCGCAGTATCTTGGTAGTTTGATGTGCCGCCTTGTTTTGCTAAAATATTTGCGGTTAGTTTTACTTGGTTTATATCTCCTGAAACAGCAGTAATTGTTATGTTTTTTGAGTTTGACGCTAGAAAGTTGTTAACCCACTTAATAGGTATTTTATCCCATTTTTTTTCGAATTTTCGGAGAAAAACTCCTGCCTCTTGGATGTCATTATTTTGATAATAGGAATCGCTATCCCAAAGCAAAGCACACTTTTTTTCAATTTTTAAAAATTCGATAATTATTTCTTCAGCCTTATTAAGAGCATTGAAACCAGCGAAGTAGATCTTATCCCATTTTTGAAACGAGGAAATATTTAACTGCTCGGCAACAGCTCTAAATGCCATTCCTTGATATGCTTGTTGTTTCCTCTTTAAATGATTTTTAAAATTATCATAAAGAGGCTGGAAAGAACGCCAAAAAGCCAAATATTTTTTTTGGTAATCAGTTATCTCTGAGCCATCCACATTCCATACCTCCATAGCATGCGTTTCGTTAATAAAGCTGAAAAGTTCATCATGATTAATCATGTAACTATCAATCTCGTTGAAGTCTTGAAGAAGAGTACGAGCCCATTTGCAAAATTCATCAAATGAATCAGGATCTTTGGTTATGTTAACGTAAACAGAATAGAATTCAAATATTTGACTGATTCCATCAATAATTTGATGTCCCGAAAGCTGTTCGATAAACTCTTCTATAGAGTACATTTCTGGCAGCCACATTGTTTTTTTATAGCTCGAATGAAAATGCTCCTTTAAAAATATTTTTGCTCTTCGGTTAGGAAGTATCAAACAGATAGTACTAATATCTGAACTATGATTTTTCTTTAATTCTTCAACAACTTGGCTGAGAAAAGGCTTTATCATTTTTTTAGCTTAAATCCTGATTTAACAAACTCTAAGAAGTCTTTTAAACTTTTTCGAGAGCTAAATACACTAAAAAAAATATTCCATATTGACTTTTCGGGAGGTGTTTGATTTGAAGCCTTAACTAAATCTATTTTTGGTGATTTTGAGGTATTAAGAACCTTAGAATTACCGTGTGTGTTTTTATCCTTATTGCTTAGTAAATTAGAAAATTCAGCACTGTCTTTTGATATTTGGGCAGCAGTTTTGAAACTACTTTTTGATTGGCGCTGATACCCAAGCTGTTCTTGAAGCATTCCAAGATTATTATATGAAATATCATCATACGGGTCCAATTCAATAGCTTTTTCGTAGTCTTCAATTCCGCCTTTTGTGTCGCCTGCGGCACCTTTAATATAAGCTCTAGAAGCATATCGATAGCCATTATTGGGTTCTAAATTTACCGCAGTATCCATATCATCTATAGCCAAATCGAAGCGCTTAAGATGAAAATAGGTAACACCCCGTTCGCTATATATTCGTGCATTATTGTCGCCGGCATTAATAAGTTTAGTAAAAACGTTAACAGCTTTTTCATACTGCGCGCTTTTAAGTAATTGAATTCCTTTTTTGAAAGATCTGTTGTTTTCCAAGATATATTTTGCTTAGCACAAAAATAATATCTTTAAGCCTTTGATAGAAACTGATTTGTATTATTATAATTCTTTAAAGATTACAGAAGGTCAGTTGAATGGGCAAAGTGAATTGAGGTCAGAATCAAATAAATAGACTTTTGAATAATATCAATGTCATGTTTAGTTTCTTTCTCTTAATAAAAACTATAATAAATAATAAGAATTTATAATCACAAACCCCGAATGAAGCATGCAACCATATTTCCTTTATACAGAAAATACATGAATAACAAAGTGTTTTTTAAAATTATATCTCTTCAAATTTTTGAAGAGTTATCTGTTACATCAAGTGGTGTTTCGTTGCAGATTATTACCGCTAACATTCACCCAGACAGAGTGAGAATTCAAGATATGATAGATAATCGTGGTGGTTACTGGCTAAAAAGTTCTGAAAATGAATGGAATAAAGTCATGGGTATTTAATTAGTAAGATTTAGCTTAATATTAAGTGGATAATATTATTTACCTCGAGCTACAATCTATTTTCTCATAAATCTCACCTCTATATCAATTAAACTAAGTATCCATTAGGTCATTTTTGTTGAGTTTTTGTACTTTGGTCGCTTATAAATTTTCGAATTATGGCAACGTATTTAGATTTTGAAAAACCAATTGAAGAGCTTGATGAGCAATTACTAAAAGCAGCGGAGATAGCTGAAAAAAGTGATGCCGATGTTTCAAAAACAGTAAAAGACTTAGAGAAAAAAATAGTTGCTAAACGAAAAGAAATTGCAGAAAATTTAACTCCTTGGCAAAAGGTACAATTGTCGAGACATCCAGAAAGACCATATGCATTAAGCTATATTGAGGCATTAACTGGCGGCACGTTCATAGAACTGCATGGCGACCGAAATGTAAAAGATGATAAAGCCATGGTTGGTGGTATGGGCAGTATCGATGGACAAACCGTTATGTTTATAGGACAACAGAAAGGTATTAACACGAAAATGCGGCAGTACCGTAATTTCGGAATGCCAAATCCTGAGGGGTATAGAAAGGCGCTTCGTTTAATGAAGTTGGCTGAGAAATTTAACAAGCCAATCGTATGTTTAATAGATACACCTGGTGCATTTCCTGGGCTTGAAGCGGAAGAAAGAGGACAAGGCGAAGCTATTGCGAGAAATATTTACGAAATGATGACTCTTAAAGTGCCAGTTATTTGCATAATTATTGGCGAAGGCGCATCTGGTGGGGCTTTAGGAATTGGTGTTGGAGATAAAGTGTTAATGATGGAGAACACTTGGTATTCAGTTATTTCACCAGAATCTTGTTCTTCTATCTTATGGAGAAATTGGGATAATAAAGAAAAAGCTGCAGAGGCATTAAAATTAACAGCGCCAAATATGCTAGCCAATAAATTAATTGACGGTATAATAAAAGAGCCACTTGGCGGTGCCCACATTAACCCAGAAGAAGGATATGCAAATGTAAAGGCCGAAATAGTTAAGCATTTGGCTAAACTTTGCCCCCAAACCCCTCAAAAACGAATCGATAGCAGAATAAAAAAATTCTGTGCTATGGGTGTAGTAAAGGAGTAACTAATAAGGTTAGAGAGCCAAGTTACAAGTGTCAACATTCATTTTTCAAATTTAAAGTGCGGAATAGCCTGCTTAATGCGGGTTGTGAAATGGAGCTTTGCACTTTATTCTTTAAACTTTCTTCTCGTTGCTGTCCCTTTTCTAAATCTACTTTCGTGTATAGAGGTGTTAAAACATTTAACTCAAACTAAAACAAATTAAAATGAAAAATTTACTACTCCTACCACTTATTGCTATCTCTTTAATGGCAACAGCACAGACAACATTAATACCCGATGCTAATTTTGAACAGGCATTAATTAATTTAGGCTATGATAATGTTATAGATGGAGAGGTACTTACTGCAAATATTAGCGGGATAACGTCTTTGTATGTTCTTGCTCTAAATATTTCTGACTTAACCGGTATAGAGGATTTTACTGCTTTGACTGTTCTGAATTGTAATGACAATCAACTCACAAGCATAGATGTAACTCAGAACACTGCTTTGACTGAATTGAGTTGTGCTTCTAATCAATTAACAAGTTTAGACGTCTCACAGCATACTGCTTTGGATTCTTTGAATTGTAATGCTAATCAATTAACTTGTTTAAATGTTGCAAATACAAATAACCCTAGCTTTGGCTGGAATAGGATGCAAGCACTTAATAATCCAGGTCTTACCTGTATTGAGGTTGATGATGTTGCTTGGTCAACTGCTAATTGGACAAATATCGACCCGCAAACATCTTTTAGTACTAATTGTGGAAACCCCTGCAGCAGCAGCGCGATCCCGGGCGCCTACGTAATAGATGTTTGCGGAACGATTACAAATGCAGGAGCGGGTGAGCTAGTTGCTGTAAACTTTGATTTTCAAGGAGTTGGAGGGCAGCAATTTGCAACTACCGACTCTAACGGCACATGGTGTGTTATTTATACAGTATTTGACACAATCGGTAATGGCGACTATCTCGATATTCAGGCCGTGCAACAAAGCTGTGTATCGTTAGGCTTCGACACCTTATTTAGCCAATTTGTTAGCACCGACACTTCTTTTACTATGAGTTGGATAGATTGTAATAATTGTGCTGTTGCAATTGTAGACAGCTTTGGTATAGACCTATGTGCAATACCAACAGGGGTGGCACCTTTCACTTACTCTTGGAGCGATGGCTCAACGGGTCAATGTATTAGTAATTTGCTTCCAAACACATTGTATACTGTTGCTGTAATAGATGCAAATGGATGTACTTCAACAGCATTTTATCAAACCACAGGCGGAGGTTGTTCGGTACAATCTTACTTTAATGGCGATACACTTGGTTTAGCCAATTTTAGTGCCGCAGCTAATGCTGGTACTGCACCTTTTACCTATTTATGGGATTTTGGAGATGGAAATACCGGTACAGGGCAAATTGTCTCGAATTTATATTCAGGTAGCAATAGTACATTTATTGTTTGTGTAACTATGACAGACGGCCTTGGGTGTACTTCATCAGATTGTCAAACTATTACGCTAAGTGGTAATCCAAATCAGCAAACTTGCGATGTATTATTAAGTTACTATGCAGATACTACAGCACCAACAGCAGCAACTGTTGTTTTAGAAGCTTATCCTACAGGTGTAGCACCTTTTACCTACTCCTGGTATTTTAGCGATGGAACTTCTTCAACTCTAGCTAACCCTACGCATACATTTACTCAAGGATCTAGCTGGGATTGGGCCTGTGTCGAGGTAACCGATGTAAATGGTTGTGTAGCTTCTTATTGCGATTATATTCAAATAGTTGTGCCTGTGCCATTGTGCTATGCAGATTTTTATGGAGATTTTAATAATGTGAGCGGTAGTGCGGGAGAAGTATTTTTCTATGACCTTAGTTACGGTTCAGCAAATATTGTTTCGTGGCTTTGGGATTTAGGAGACGGATCTACTTCGACTCTTCAAAACCCTTCAAACATATACACAACAGCAGGTTATTACACAGTGTGTTTAACAACTACAGATGCAAATGGCTGTACAGCTAGCTATTGCCAAACATGCTACATCGAACCAGCATGGTGGGTAAGTAGCCCTTGGAATACTGGCGCTACAACATGCTTGGCAAATTTCTTTACCGTACAGGATACAACTTTACCGGGCATGATTTATTTAGTAGATCTCTCGTTAGGAAGTAACTTGTACTATAGCTGGGATTTTGGTAATGGCGTGTTAATTAATAATCAATATCCGGTAGTTACCTTTACTAATTTCGGAAGTTATAATGTGTGCCTAACAGTTACAGATACAGTATCTGGATGCAGTGATATGTATTGCGATACGCTATCGATCGATTCCTTAGGTAACTTAAATAAGTTAACAAACTGGGGAATAAGTGTAATTCCAACCCCGATGCCACAAATGATGATGCCAACTGCAGTTGAAGAAGATATGGAATCTATGAATTCGGTAACTTTATATCCTAACCCTGCTTCTAGAGAAGTAAACTTGGTAGTTGCTCTTTCTGTAACTGAAGCAGTAAATGTTCAATTGCTTGACATAACAGGGAAATCTATTTCAAATGAGGAGGTAATTATGAACTCGGGAACGAATAATTTCGAACTAACAACAAAGGCTCTGCCTAACGGAGTGTATTTCGTGAAAGTGAAATCAGCTCAAGTCAATGAAACGGAACGAGTAATTGTTCAGCACTAATCTTTGTTTATTAAATAGCGATTCCTTATTTTTAGGAATCGCTATTTAATATTTTTATTAGATGGAATTAAGAACATTAATTGAAAAGTGTAAAAAAAATGACCGTAAAGCACAATTCGAGCTTTACGATAGGGAGTATAAAGCATTAATGCGAATAGCATACCGCTATCATCCGAATGAAGAAGATGCAGCAGAAGTAGTAAATATAGCGTTCTTTAAAATACTTACAAATCTTGATAAATTTAACCCTGAATATTCGTTCAGTGGTTGGAGTAAAAGGATTTTAACGAATGTGATTATTGATGAATTTAGAAAGAACAAGAAATTTGATGATCAAATATCTGCAGAGGACTCCGCAATGGAAGTTTTTATTGATAATAACTCTGTTGAACGTGCATTAGAAGAAGAAGAGGTTGATTTAATTCTTAGTCAAATTCCCGATAATGAAAGGCTTGTTTTTAACCTCTATGAGATGGAGGGTTATTCGCATAAAGAAATTGCGGCACAGTTAGGTGTGTCAGAAAGATCAACCAAGAGGTATTTAGCTAAAGCTAAATTAAATCTCAAAGAAATTGTAAGTACAGCATTAAAAGTAGAAAGGGTAGCAATATGACTAAATTAGGAGACATATTTAATAAAAGAATAGAAAAGAAAGAATTCTCAGCTTCTGAGAAGCACTGGGGCGATTTAGAAAGTATGCTTAATGAGCATGACGCATCTAAAAAAGGGGGCGCAGCATGGTGGCTTGGGGGTGCAGGAGCTTTCGCAATCGCTCTGTTATTCGGGTGGTTTGCTATTGATACTTCTAACGAAATTGCATCGATTGATGAACCAACCAGCAGCAACGCTAAGATTAGCAATACTAATATTCAAAAAAGTACGACAGTAGAAAGTAGTGAGTTAATTCAACAAAAGGATCAAATTATTTACAACACTGTTGATGGCCTTAAAAATGACGGTAAAAACCAAGAAAGTCTAGGTAAAATCGAAGAAGAAGCCATTGCAGAAAACCCAGAAGTAGAATCAAAAACAAACAACAACAATCAATCGATACCTCCAGCTAAAATTTCTACAAGCAATGAAGCGGCAGATGTTACCGAAGAAGCTATTGCAGAAAACCCAGAAGTAGAATCAAAAACAAACAACAACAATCAAGCGATACCTCCAGCTAAAATTTCTACAAGCAATGAATCGGCAGATGTTGCCGAAAAAACAGAAAATTCTAACGATCCAGCTGGAGTTAATCAGAATAGTAACAATTTAATCGGCAATTCTTATTCTGCTATTGAGAATACTAATTTAGAGGTATTTGATAAGCTGGAGCTGATGGATTTATTAGGAACATCATTGGTCGAAAACCAACTAGCTGTGCTAAATCCTGTAGAAGATTTTATAGATGGCGGAAAATCAAAATTCCAGTTAGAAGTAGGTTTATATTCCGGGCCAATGTTTGTAGGTAAATACTTATCTTCAGCTACTAATGCCAATTACATAACAAGGAGACAAGGTGAAGAAATTGACAGAATTTCGTTCAATTCAAATATCGACTTAAATATAAAATTCGGTAAATTGTTATTGAGCACAGGGCTTAATAACCATCAACAAGGAGAGGTAACTAATTACTCTAATGATTACGAAAACTGGGTAGTCACGCAGTGGATTGATTATGAAGTTACTGATAATAGCTTTTGGCAGCTGAATACGACATCTTTTACAATAATAACAGATGATAATTACACGATAGATACCGATACTGTTTTATCTTATTATGATGAAACGATTGGCTCTTATGTAACAGATACAGTTAATTATCAATCATACGAAATTAACAACATAGGGGCACAACAATTCGATTTAGTCGATTCTATTTACGTTTTGCAATTCGACTCAACAGCTACTTTAGTGGTAGATTCTTCTATCGTTTTGGTGGCCGATGCAAATAATACGCAACAAAAATCAACGACTCGGTTTTCTTATGTTGAGGTTCCAATTTTATTAGGTTATGAATTCCCTATTAATAGATTATCGCTCTCGTTTAAAACAGGAATAGGTGTTGGGATGCTAATGAGGTATAATGCAACTTACTATACGCAAGATTACTTTGCACCGCAGTTGGTGAATGAATCTCAAGTCAATCAGTTGATGATTAATTATTTGTTAAGATTAGGTATAAAGTATGCTATAAATGAGTCTATAGCATTTAGCTGTGAACCTTTTTATAGATTAAATTTATCAAATGTCATTAAATCTGAAGACGTTACTCAAAAATATTGGAACGCAGGCTTAAATATTGGAGCGGTTTACTCGTTCTAATGCAAAACCAGTATGAATTTGTCTTTGTTTAACTCGATAACTTCTATGGAATAGACTTCTTTTCCATCCTCGTTTGTAATAGTTATTAGACTTCTAGAAGTGTCATAAGTCCATGTCCCGGCCTTCATATAATGCCCATCAGTTGGACTAAGGAATAGAAACGAACAGATTCCATCTTTTTTAAACTCGAACACTTGCCTAAATCTACTTGGCGGAAAGTCTTTATAATCGGAAAGTCGGAAAATTTTCTGACCTTTTATTTCGGTCAATTCTTCTCTTGAATCTACCCATTTATTAAGCAGTAATTTTTCATTTAATTGAGCAAAAATGGCAGTGCTAAACCCAATTATTAGTAATAGTGAAATAAATAATGGTCTCATAATAGTTTTATTTTTTACAGTACAATTCAATATCAGCTTTACTTATCTCTGCATCGCAAAGTATTACCAATCGCTCGATCACATTTCTAAACTCTCTTATGTTTCCAGTCCAGTTCAGCCCTTGTAATGATTTTATTGCATTATTGGCGAATGTTTTTTGAGGTACTCCATGATCAGCACATACTATTTTTATAAAATGATCGGCCAACAAAGGAATGTCATCGCGCCTATCATTAAGCGCAGGAACATGAATTAAAATCACACCCAACCTGTGGTACAAATCTTCTCTAAAATTTCCGTCTTCAATCTCTTTACGGAGGTCTTTATTTGTAGCAGCTAAAATCCTAACATTAACTTTAATGTCTTTGTCTCCGCCAACTCTTGTAATTTTATTTTCTTGCAGCGCACGTAGAACTTTTGCTTGGGCAGAGGCACTCATATCACCAATTTCATCAAGAAAAATAGTTCCGCCATCGGCCTGTTCAAATTTACCTTTACGTTGTTTAATTGCTGAAGTAAAGGCTCCTTTCTCATGGCCAAAAAGCTCGCTTTCAATTAATTCTGACGGAATTGCAGCGCAGTTAACTTCAATAAATGGTGCTTTGCTTCTATTACTTAACTTATGGAGCGAACGAGCAACCAATTCTTTTCCTGTTCCGTTTTCACCAGTGATTAGTACTCGAGCATCACTTGGTGCAACTTTTTGAATCATCTCTTTTATCTTGTTGATTTCTTCAGATCCGCCAATCATATCAACGTCTTTTCCTTTACTCACTTGGCGTTTAAGTACTTTGGTTTCTTCAACCAATGTAGTTCGGTCTAGTGCATTGCGAACAGTAACTAACAAGCGATTTAAGTCAAGGGGTTTAGCAATGTAATCGAAAGCACCTTTCTTAAGCGCATCAACAGCAGTTTCAATATTTCCATGCCCAGAAATCATAACAACAGAAGTGTTTGGTTTCATTTCAAGAATCTGTTCTAGGACTTCAGTGCCATCCATTTTTGGCATTTTTATGTCGCAGAGCACAACATCATAATCAGTAGTCTTAGCTAAATTAATTCCTATTAATCCGTCTTCAGCATCATCAACCTGAAACTTTTCATACTCTAAGATTTCTCGTAAAGTATTACGAATTGGCTTTTCATCATCTATTATTAAAATCTTAGTCATGGTTCTGAGTATTGTTTTAAAGTATCCATTTAACCAAAAGTTGTGCCGTTTTGTTTATCCTTTATATGATAACCATTTCCAGAGCTCTTTATAAGAAACTTTTTTGCCGTACATTAAAATCCCAGTACGATAAACTTTTCCTGCTAACCAGGTTGTGAAAATAAAGCCAACAATCAATAACGCAATTGAAAGCCCAATTTCCCATAACGGAACTCCGCCTTCACCACTGGCTAAAAATCTTACCATCATAACAATAGGAGACGTGAAGGGAATTATCGAAAACCAAAATGCCGCTGGGCCATCTGGATTTTGGACTATAAATATTGAAATCATATATGCAAAAATGAGTGGCATTGTAATAGGAAGCATAAATTGTTGCGTGTCAGTTTCACTATCTACCGCAGCACCAATAGCGGCAAAAAGAGCACTATATAATAAGTATCCCCCCAAGAAGTAAAAAGCGAACATTGTTAGAGCGTTGCCCCAAGGAATTTTATTAATTAGATTATCAGGGTTTCCACTCTCTTGGGCGAG
>CAJQPE010000030.1 GCA_905480125.1 uncultured Flavobacteriales bacterium
GTACCGTTACTCTTAAAAGTGGAACAAGTAACTCTACTTGGAGTAATGTTGGCGAAACAGGAGAGGGTGGCACAACGGGACTAAGCGACACATCAATTAATAATCTATCCATTTCCCCCAATCCAACAACCTCAACCATCAAATTAAACAACCTACAATCAGGCGAAGAGGTAAGTGTTTACAATACGCTTGGGCAAAGAGTTTATAGCTCTAAAGTAAGTGCTGTAACGCTCTCTATTAACCTATCTGAGCTGGGTAATAACGGCATCTATTTCGTTAGAGTGAATGATATTAGCGAGAGGGTTTTGTTGAGTAGGTAGGGGTTACTTTAACCAACCACCTTTATAAAAAGGCAAATGTTAATCATGCACTGGCAATAGCATTAAAGTTATTTGGCAAAACGCAGGAAATTCGTTTTACCGAATTTGGGCTAATTTCAACCGAACGATAAACTACTACGACCTTATACACATTGCCATTATTTACATGGATTGTAAACCATTATGTTTGAAATTATAATATGTCAGATTAAATCAATAATTTATATCATGAAAAAACTACTACTATTAGCACTAATTGCTATTAATCTATTAGCAACAGCTCAGACAACAGCAATACCCGATGCTAATTTTGAACAGGCATTAATTAATTTAGGTTATGATAATGTTATAGATGGAGTAGTGCTTACTGCTAATATTAATACTGTATTAAGTTTAGCTGTTAGTTTTAAGGGTATTTCAGACTTAACCGGTATAGAGGATTTTACTTCTTTGACTTATTTGGCTTGTCATAATAATCAATTAACCTTTTTAAATGTTTCACAGAACACTTATTTGACTTTTTTGGATTGCTATAATAACCAATTAACAAATTTAGATGTAACTCAAAATACTTCTTTGGACAGTTTGGTTTGTAGTGAGAATCAATTAACAACTATAGATGTATCACAGAATACGGCCTTGACTTATTTGGTTTTTCATTATAATCAAATAACCAATATAGATGTATCACAGAATACTGCTTTGACTTATTTGTATTGTCATAATAATCAATTAACCAATTTAGATCTATCACAGAATATTGCTTTGCAGCAAGTGGATTTTACAAATAATCTATTAACAAATTTAGATGTATCACAGAATACTGCTTTGGAAGTTTTGTATTGTGAATCTAATCAACTAACAAGTATAGAAGTTGCAGGAGCTACTGCTTTAGATCGGTTGATTTGTGGTGATAATCAAATAACAAGTTTAGATGTATCTCAGAATACGGCTTTGCAGTGGTTGCGTTGTGATAATAACAATCTACATTGTTTGAATGTTAAAAATGGAAATAATTCAAATTTCCTGTTGTTTGATCCGACAACTAACCCAAACCTTAACTGCATAGAGGTAGATGATGTTGCTTATTCAACTTCTAATTGGACATGGATTAACTCTCAAATATCATTCAGTACTAACTGCAATAATCCATGTTTGCCATCATCCATAAACGAAAAAACATTAAACACCTTTGAATTATACCCCAATCCAACTACCTCAACCATCATATTAAACAACCTACAATTGGGCGATGAGGTAAGTGTTTATAATACGCTTGGGCAAAGAGTTTATAGCTCCCAAGTTAATGCTGTAAAGCTGTCTATTAACCTATCTGAGCTGGGCAATAACGGCAGCTATTTCGTTAGAGTGAATGATATTAGCGAGAGGGTTTTGTTGAGTAGGTAAAGGTTACTTTAACCAACCACCATTATAAAAAGGCAAATGTTAATCATGCACTGGCAATAGCATTAAAGTTATTTGGCAAAACACAGGAAATTCATTTTACCGAATTTGCGCTAATTTCAACCGAACGATAAACTACTACTACCTTATAGACATTGCCATCATTTACATGGGTTGTAAACCATTATGTTTGAAATTATAATATGTCAGATTAAATCAAACAATTATATCATGAAAAAACTACTACTATTACCACTTTTTGCTATCTCTATAGTTGCAACAGCGCAGACAACAGCAATACCCGATGCTAATTTTGAACAGGCGTTAATCACTTTAGGCTATGATAATGTAATAGATGGAGTGGTGCTTACTGCAAATATTAGCGGAATAATAAGTTTAGATGTTAATAGTGACAGTATTATAGATTTAACAGGCATAGAGGATTTTACTGCTTTGGAGCGGTTGGATTGTCGAAATAATCAATTAATAAGTATTGATCTGACACAGAATACTGCTTTGGAGTATTTGTGGTGTCAGAGTAACCAATTAACCAATTTAGATGTTTCTCAAAACACTTCTTTGGATACTTTGCTGTGTGGTTATAACCAATTAACCAATTTAGATGTTTCTCAAAACACTTCTTTGACTTCTTTGTATTGTAGCACTAATCAATTAACAAGTATAGATGTTACACAGAATACTGCTTTGGAGTATTTGGGGTGTGGTCATAACCAATTAACGAGTTTAGGTGTATCACAGAATACTACTTTGACTGATTTGGATTGTGGTGGTAATCTACTAACAAGTATAGATTTAACTCAGAATACTGCTCTGACTGATTTGAATTGTTATGACAATCAATTAACAAGTTTAGATGTCTCACAGAATACTGCTTTGGAGTATTTGGATTGTCGTTCTAATCAATTAACAAGTCTTGATGTATCTCAGAATTCTGCTTTGATTTCTTTGTATTGTGGTGTTAATCAATTAACTAATATAGATATTGCAGGTGCCAATGCGTTGACTTATTTTAATTGTTATGGTAATACAATTACAAGTTTAGATGTTACATTAGCTACTGCTCTGATTTATTTGAATTGTGGTGTTAACCAATTAGCAAGTCTTGATGTTTCACAGAATACGGCTTTGACTTATTTGTATTGTTATGACAATCAACTCACAAGTATGGATTTATCACAGAATACTGCTTTGTTCGAATTGGTTTGTGATAATAATCAATTAACAAGTGCAGATGTATCTCAGAATACGGCTTTGACTTATTTGAATTGTAATAATAATGATTTAACCTGTTTAATTATTGCAAACGGAAATAACTCCAATTTTATTTATTTTAGCGCTACAATTAATCCTAACCTTACCTGCATAGAGGTTGATGATGTTGCTTGGTCATCTGCTAATTGGACAAGCATTGACTCTCAAACATCATTCAGTACTGATTGTAATAATCCATGTTTGCCATCATCTATAAACGTAAAAACATTAAACACCTTTGAATTATACCCCAATCCAACTGCCTCAACCATCACATTAAACAACCTGCTTATAGGCGATGAGGTAAGTGTTTACAATACGCTTGGGCAAAGAGTTTATAGCTCTAAAGTAACAGCCGTAACGCTCTCTATTAACCTATCTGAGCTGGGTAATAACGGCATCTATTTTGTTAGCGTGAATGATATTAGCGAGAGGGTTTTGTTAAGTAATTAGTGCTTATCTCAATGATATTGAGGGTTATACTTTTTAATTAATTTTACTGAATGAAAAAACTACTACTATTGCCACTAATTGCAATTAATTTATTAGCAACAGCTCAAACAACAACAATACCCGATGCTAATTTTGAACAGGCATTAATTAATTTAGGTTATGATAGTTTAATAGATGGAGGGGTGCTTACCGCTAATATTAATACTGTATTAACTTTAGATGTTAGTTATAAGGGTATTTCAGACTTAACCGGCATAGAGGATTTTACTGCTTCATCGTATTTGTTTTGTCAAGGAAATCAGCTAACAAACATAGATGTATCGCAGAATATTAATTTAATTAGTTTGGATTGTCGTTATAATCAACTAACAACTTTAGATGTTTCTCAGAATACTGCTTTGACTGATTTGGGTTGTGGTCATAACCAATTAACAACTTTAGATGTTTCTCAGAATACTACTTTGGATTTATTGTTCTGTGATGAGAATCAACTAATTTGCCTAAATGTTGCAAATGGAAATAATTCAAATTTTACGAGTTTTTATGCTACCGTTAACCCTAACCTCAGTTGCATAGAGGTTGATGATGTTACTTACTCAAATAATAATTGGTCAAATATTGATCCTCAAACAACATTCAGTTCTAACTGTAATAATCCATGTTTGCCATCATCTATAAACGTAAAAACATTAAACACCTTTGAATTATACCCCAACCCAACTGCCTCAACCATCACGTTAAACAGCCTACAATTAGGCGATGAGGTAAGTGTTTACAATACTCTTGGGCAAAGAGTTTATAACTCACAAGTAATTGCTGTAACGCTTTCTATTAACCTATCTGAGCTGGGCAATAACGGCATCTATTTCGTTAGAGTGAATGATATTAGCGAGAGGGTTTTGTTGAGTAGTGGGTATTAAGTATGGCCACCCTCAATAATTTTTAACATCTTTGGATTATCTATTCTAAACCAATATAGAAGAGCCATGAAAAAGAACTTTTTATTACTTTTAGCAATGTCGCTTAGCTTAGCAACATGCCAGCCAGAAAACAGAGTTTACATCGAGCATCAAGAGCTGTCTCCAGATTTTGAATGGTTACAAAAAGATAAGCGAACGTTTAAAGTGCCTGTCAAATCTACTTTAGATTATAACTTGAGTTTATCTTTTCGTTACACAACAGGATATCAATATGAAGTCGGTAGGGTAAAAGTAACAGAAACTTCTCCAAGCGGAGTGGTACAAGTATATGAATACGATTTGAAAGTTAGGGAAGCAAATGGAGATTATATAGGTAATCCAGGGTTAGATATTTGGGATAGTGAACATGTTGTTGCCGCAAATAAAAAATATGAAGAAACAGGAACGTATACTTATATTTTGGAACATAATATGCCACAAGACCCTATGACTTTTGTAATGGAAATTGGTGTTGTTTTGGATTTAGTAAAGTAACTCTCATACTATTTTTCACTCAAAGTACCTAATTTTAATATGCTCGTAATAAATTTTATAGTCAAATTTTAATTTTTCTCCTATTATGAAACAATTTTCATTTATACTGTGTATTGCTATCGGCATTTTTGCATGTAAACAAAAGGAGTCAATCGATTACACAGAAATTGATGAAGACCTTATATCTAGCTACATAGCAGATAGTAACCTTACCGCAATAGCTACTGGTACAGGTTTATATTATGTTGTTCAATCTGCGGGTGTTGGAATGCAGCCATTGGCTGAATCTACTGTCACAGTTGCTTATAAGGGTTATTTAACCGATGGAACTGTGTTTGACGAATCTGACAGTAATGGGATTACTTTTTCGCTTAGAAATGTTATTCAAGGATGGCAAGAAGGAATTCCGCTGTTTAAAGAAGGAGGCTCAGGAATGTTACTTATTCCTTCGGCTCTAGGTTATGGTAGTTCATCACAAGGTCAGATACCAGCTAATTCAGTTCTAATATTTGAAATAACCCTAATTGATGTTCAATAAGTAAAGAACTACTTGGTATTCAAATGTTCTTTCATTTCTACAATTAACTTATTCTTATCTACTTCGAATTCAGCTTTATTTAGCACATGATCAACCTCTTTGGTTACTAATTTAATGAATTCATCATAAAAATGGATTGACTTAGCATCGTTAGTACATATAATCTCTTTGATGATTTGCTTATCAGAACTATTTATTAGATTCTTATATTTAAATATTTCATCTAATTCAAATATTTTACTTCTGTTGTCAACTGCTTCCATTTTTTTAAGTTATTATGTTGCTGTTTCAAATATAATTTTTTGTATGAGTTATGCAATAATATTGTCTTTGTTTTTTATCCGTGCATAGTCTGAAATTCTTGGATTTGGCAACTTTTTGCGTATTTTTTTAATAAATTTGAAATCAACAATTGAACCTTAGTCCTCTTATATTAGCAATTCCTGTCTACATTATCCTCATTGGTATTGAGCTTTGTTACCAATTATATAAGAAGGAAGTTCACTACAGAATTGGCGATGCGCTAACTAACATTAGCTGCGGCATTGCTGAGCAGGTTACAGGGTTATATTTTAAGCTTTTCTCAATTTTCATTTATACTATTAGTTTTGATTATTTAAAGCTATTTGATATTAACAAGTCTTGGCTGTCGTTTATACTTTTGTTTATCGCTGCAGATTTTTGTTATTACTGGGCGCACCGTATGAGCCATCAGGTTAATTTATTTTGGAATGGTCATGCTGTGCACCATCAAAGCGAAGACTATAACCTTTCTGTAGCGCTTCGTCAAGGTGCTTTTCAAACTTTCTTTACGGCCCCATTCTTTATTCCTTTAGCAATAATTGGTTTTTCTCCAGAATTTTTTCTTTTCGTAAGTGCGTTTGTTACACTTTATCAGTTTTGGATTCATACAGAAAATATAGAAAAAATGGGTTGGTTTGAATTCGTTTTTAATACCCCATCGCATCACAGAGTTCACCATGGTGTCGATCCGAAATATATTGACAAAAATCATGCGGGTGTTTTTATAATTTGGGATAAGATGTTTGGTACCTTTCAAGAGGAAGAAGAAAAACCTACATACGGAGTTACCATTCCATTGAATAGTCTGAACCCAGTTAAGGCTCAAATAGCACCATTTAAATTGATGTTTTTGGCCTTAGAAAAAGGAAATGGTTTAATAGATAAATTGCGAATAATGCTTAATCCGCCCGGCTGGTTTCCAGATTATGCAGGAGGGTTCAAAAAACCTAGCGAAATAGATAAATCGAAATATTTTAAGTTTGAAGTAAAAGCCGATAAAATGTTAAACGGTTACGGTTTGGTGCAGTATATATTAGCACTTGTATTAACGTCACTTTTTTTGTTTTTTGGAGCAACTTTATCAACTATATATGTTATGATTGGAATAACCGGAATTTTAGTTTTAATCGCCATTATTGGTGCATTATTCGAGCAAAAGAGGTGGAGTTTTTATGCCGAAATATTTCGATTAATGGCCATGCCTATTGTATTGTATTTTTTCATTCCCAACCAACTTTTGGTATTAGGCGGAGCTATGGGTTTTTCAATATTTTCTCTGTTTTATCTGTTTCTACTTAAATCAAAGTTCATAAATTGAAGTATAGTTATTTCATTATATTTTTCATCATTGCCGCAATAGGTGAAGTAATGGCTTGTATTTTAGAATCTGAAACCATTAATCTTATCTGTAAACCAATATTACTAGCAAGTCTAGGAGGAGCATTCTGGATTCAATCGAGAAATAACCTAAATAGCTTCGCCAAATTGATGCTAACCGGTTTCTTTTTTTCATGGATAGGAGATACTCTACTCATTTTTGAACCCAAACATCCAGTGTTTTTCATGCTTGGTTTAGGCGCTTTTTTAATTACACATATTTTATACATATTGGCTTTCACGAAAAAAGGTGCTGTAAATTCTAACATAGCACAGCTTAAAAAGAAACCATACTTAATATTCATTTTTGCAATCTTGGGGTTAGGATTATACACTCTGTTTTACCCTAATTTACGAGATCTTGCCATCCCTGTTGCAATTTATACTGTAGTAATAATAATAATGGTTCTTGCAGGAATAAATAGAAATAGCATAACAAATAGCGATAGCTATAAATTCTGTTTAATTGGAGCTATATTATTTATGCTAAGCGATATAACACTGGCAGCAAATAAATTCTTTATGCCAATTGATTATGCTGGTTTATATCTTATTGTTTTGTACATGATTGGTCAATACTTGATTATGAGAGGAAGCATTTTACATCTGACAAGTGATTAATAAGAAATTATTTTTTACGTGTTTCGAAAACGTTGTCAAAAAGCGGAAATACGATATTGAAGTTATATTTATTCATCAGCCTAGGGTCGTGATGTATTAAATGATGTTTTCGCATTTTTTTTAAATGCGGTATTCGTAAAGCCCAATGTTTTTCTGGTAGGTGAGAAGTGTAATGTAACGTTTCATAAAGTATAAAATAAATGCTACTCATGCCAAGCGCGAGAAAAACAAGATTATTTGGTAAAAACAGATTGAGCAAAAAGTATAACCCTGGAATAAAAAACAAACTAAATAGAACTATAACAACAGGCGGAAAAAAGAGTGTTTGAAAATCTTCTTTTTTTACTACCTGATAATTCTCGTTAGTATAGAACCGATGATGCCACAACGTATGTTGGCCATAACTCCCATTATGTATGTAGCGATATTTTTTATGTAGCGGATATCTATGAACTAGATAAACAACAAGGTTTCCTATAATTAACATTATAGGAATTAATATTAGTTCTATTATTTGTAGGTCGCTAATTTGAAAAAACGAAAATAGACTAATAGTTACCAGACATGTTCCGTTGAAAAACAAATGAAAAGGTCCTGAATACCATTTTTTATTATTTCTGTTTTTTAATCTAAAACGTGCAACTTTTTCGCTTTGGTTCATTAGTAATTATAAGATTTTAATTTACTTACTTATTTTATCACCCAAAATAAATGTCCAGATTTGTTTAGTCATAGGAGCGTTTTGAACAAATTTATTATCACTATGCTATTCAGAAAACAAATGAAAACTAGAGGCTTACTCATCTGAAACGTTATTTTGCAGTGAATATTTAAAAATTCAAAAAAAAAGTAATAATTTTCGTTCTAATTGGAAATGAATACTTTATAAACTTTTGAAGAATGGATAACTAATCATTCTTTCTTTTGTTCAGAACAATATTCGCAATATATTTTTTTTAAATAGGTATTGCTTAGCATTTGAAAAGTGACCCCGCCATCTTCGTGATTAGAGAACATTTTACAAAATCGATCGGGGTCTTGATTAATAGCATTAAACATTATGGTCTTGTATCTTTCGTTGTTGTCATTTTCTGGATTCGTTATGGTTAAGTTGAGATAATAAAAAATGAGATCTTCATCAGTTTCAATCTTTTTCGCTTTGCGGTAAAGAACATCTTCAGCCCAATGCGGATAATTGTAGTTTGCTAGGAATTTACCTACACGAACCATATCTTCATCATCGCAATTTATTCTTCGATACTTCCCTTTTACAAAATTGATTGAACGTTCTAATTCTTCTTGATTGCCTGTTTGAACAGAATGAGAGGCTCTAACAATATGAAAATTAAGGAGAAGTCGCTGTGTTTTTTTGTAATCAAAACCACCTTTCTGTACTTTTAATATTTCTTTTTTTAGGGTTCTTGGTTTTTCTAGTTTTTCTCCATTAGCCCATTTTATAACCTTTAAAGCACAAATATTGTAAAGAATAGAAAAATCGTTAGGGTATTGCTTATATAAATCTTCTAAGCCAGCTATTGCTGCTTCAGCATCTTGCTTTTGTTGGTAATGAAAAACTAATTGATTGTTTTTTAACGCACTAAATAAGCTGTCGTCTGGAATATCCATGTTTGCGAAATCGGCTGCAGTAACACCATATGCCCCAACACGCTCAAAAAGCTGCTGCTGGGCACCCAAAGCCTTTCTAATGTCTTTATCCTTTAGTGACTTTGTATAGGTGGTTAATATTGTTTCGTTTGCAACTTCTAAATGGGAAACTCTTTTTTGTAAATCAAGAATTACCACAGCTTTTCTGTGGTTTTGAAGAATATATTCTAGTTTTTTAGATTGCCCTTTTTTATTGAGTTGCTCCTTTATTTCTGATTTACTCATTTTAGCAATCGGAAGCGCTTCATCTTCACAATCATTCAGAAATTCAACCCAGTTCTCAGAAGACTTAACCGTAGTCGTAATATTTTCATTTTGGAAACTCTGCATAGCATTGACAATGCTTTCGGCCCTTCTATTCTGTAATTTAATATTATTTTCTGTGGTTCCTTCTATAGAGGAATAGGCATGAATATCAATATTGAATATTTGGTAATCTGTTAAACGGAGTGAATCATAGAGAGGCTTAATATCTTCAGGCTTGTAGTCGAATTTATTCTTCTCAAAGGGAATTACGAATTTGAAGCCTTTTTGATAATCCTCAACCACTTCTTTTGTTTTTTCTTCAACGGCAGTAATTTGCCAAATAGTATCCATGTACAAATTCATTTTAAGTAATTCCCATTGTGCAGCTTCTAACCCATAGAAAGAATTATTATAGCAAACTGCCCCATCTTTAATAAATAACAAATTCATCTCATAATCTTTGTTGGTGAATTCTAGTGGGAGTTTCACCACATTGAAAGTAGCAAACCCCGTTTTTTCATTTATTACAATCTTTTCTTTAAAATTTGAATAGAGAGCAGGCGCAGTTAAAGTCCCACGCCTTACATTACTTAGAAGGGCCTCTTTGTTAATCTTTCCACAGGTATATTGATCTCTTGAAACAATGTCGATAGCGATTCCATCAACAGCAGAAAATATTTTGTTTATATACGAGGGATTAGTAATCTTAAAAATGATAACACCATTTTCTACGGTAACGCCCCACTTAACATCAATGGGAATACTTTTAATAATATCTACACATGCTTTGCACTTACCATCTAGATCGTTTTTTGTAGCTTTTCTAAGTTTATTTTGTGCAAAAATCGGATTGATAATAAGAAATCCAAATACAAGTAATATTGATGATATAATTCTATTCATAATTTACAATAATTTTTGCAGCGCTTAATTTGTTTCTAATTGGGTTTTGTGCGATAATTTAACAAACACTAATCCAAAAGCTAATTTTTCAATTTAACTATATTTTTTTGTTTTCAGATTATTACTGTATAAAATTGAACTTCGTAGACAACGATATATGAAATTGAGTCATCAATATTAGTCGTGCTTTAAACATATTTATCGTATTAGGATTACGCGGATAAATGTAGTAAAGTTATGTCCCCGATTTGCACTTTTTATGAGTAGTATTTGACAACTACTGAACAAAAATGTTTAATTACATTTGGAACAAATGAATCGAGTATGAAATTAATTGTTGATAGTGGTTCTACAAAAGCCGATTGGGTATTAGTGAAAGCCGATGGAAGCAGAGTAGACTTCGCTTCTGAAGGCATAAATTCAATGACCCAGTCTTCTGAGAATATTCTGTCAATTATTTCTGGTATTCCGCATTTAATTACTATTTCTAATCAAGTCCAGGAAGTCTTTTTTTACGGAGCAGGCTGCTCAAAAGGAGAAACTAGAGAAATAGTCGAATCCGTTTTGGCATCATTGTTTTTAAATGCTGTTGTAAAAGTGGATACTGACCTAATGGCTTGTGCATTGGCAACTTATAATAACAAACCAATGATTTCTTGTATTTTAGGTACAGGCTCTAATGCTTGCTTTTTTGATGGAAACTCGATAAAGCAAAAAATACCAGCTCTTGGTTATGTGTTAGGTGACGAGGGTGGTGGATCTTATTTAGGGAAGCAATTGTTAAAAGCATATTTTTATGAAACTTTACCAGAAGATTTAAGGACTCAATTCAATAGAAGATACTCACTAGAAATTCAAGAGCTATTAAAGAATGTTTATCAAGAGCCAAGCGCAAATCGATATTTGGCATCGTTTACTAAGTTTATCGGAGACAATAAAATGCATCCTTATATGAAAGATATAGTTAAAACTGGATTACAAATTTTTCTGAATAACTTTGTTTGTTGTTACAGCAACGCAAAACAATTGCAGATCAATTTTGTTGGTTCAGTTGCGTATTATTTTCAAGAAGAACTAAGAAATGTAGGTAAAGAAATTGGCTTATCAATTGGGTCTATTTTTCAAAAGCCAATAGAAGGCTTGGTAGCTTTTCATTGTAAATAAAATAAATCATTTAATGTCACTTCTATTTTTGCTCCATAATTATGATTGAAAAATACAGGTCAACTTTTATTGCTGGAGGCGTTTCAGGTATTTTGTTATTTGCGGGCTTTTTAATGGTGTTATTTGCGGGCTACAATCCTGTAGGTGAATCAAGTATAATCTACTATTGGATACCGATTCCTATTCTGCTTAGAAGTTTGAGAAATTTAAGAAATGATATTTATCCTGAAGGTCTACCGTACATAGCAGGGCTAAAACAAGGCGGAATAATTACACTAATTTATGCATGCATTTACGCGATATTACTCTACTTATTTTGCGCAACTCTAGAACCTGCTTTTGTAGATGTATGGTTAGAGCAAAAAATTGAATTGCTCAAACAAGTTGGTGAGGATGGAACTTTTATGTCTTATTCAATTGAAGAGGTAATTGCAGATTGGCGTCAAAATAAATTCTTCTCGCTTTCGTTTGATGAATTTTGGTATAAGTTCATTTTTGGAGTAATTGTAACATTAATTGCTTCCTTTGTGTTTAGAAAACCGAAAATAGTTATTGAAAATTGAGTTCGAAATTAGATATATCTTTAGTAGTTCCGGCCTATAACGAGGAAGAGTCAATTCCGGAGTTGCAGACATGGATTGAGAGCGTAATGCAAGCGAATAACTATACCTACGAAGTTATATATGTCGATGATGGTAGTAGTGATAATTCTTGGAACGTTATTGAGGAGCTAACACAAAGATACATATCGGTAAAAGGCATTAAGTTCAGGAGAAATTATGGGAAGTCAGCAGCTTTAAATACTGCATTCGAAGGAGTTTCAGGCCGAGTCGTTATTACTATGGATGCAGACTTACAAGATAGTCCAGATGAAATACCAGAGCTCTATGAAATGATTATTAGTGATGGATACGATTTAGTTTCTGGTTGGAAAAAGCACCGAAAAGATTCATTTATTAAAAATAACACAAGTAAGATTTATAATTTTTTTGCATGGATGACTACTGGCGTTAAGTTGCATGACATGAATTGTGGTCTCAAGGCTTATCGCCTAGATGTGGTTAAATCTATTGAGGTGTACGGTGAAATGCATCGATATATCCCTGCTATTGCAAAATGGGCTGGTTTTAGAAACATAGCGGAGAAGGTTGTTCAACACCAAGAGCGAAAATATGGGGTAACAAAGTTTGGTCTTGAGCGTTTTATCAATGGTTTTCTAGATTT
>CAJQPE010000031.1 GCA_905480125.1 uncultured Flavobacteriales bacterium
AGATATTATTTTTTCAGATCTTTCAACTAATGTTCCTACAAACTGGGAATGGGATTTCGGAGATGGAACTTTTAGTGGTCAACAAAATCCTATACATCATTTTGATACTTCTGGCACTTATTCTATTTCGCTTATTGTTACAAACGCCTTTGGAACGGACACCGCCATATATGCTTACTTAATAGAAGTAAATTATGCTGGACTGGTGAACTCACCCATATGTACTCCTATTACCACCTCCAACTGTTGCGGCTATGGAATTTACCGTGTTAATTTTGAAGACATTAATAAAAGCTCTGCAGATGGCGCAGATAGTTATAAAGATTACACCTGCACAGACAACACATTTTTAGATATAGGTAGTTGTTATGTTATTGAAATCATTACAGGCTCACAAAATCCTGAAGATGTAAAAATTTGGATTGATTTTAACAATGATTCGGATTTTGATGACAGCTCCGAATTAGTTTTAGAATCTTTGAATAAATATGTGCACAATGGGATTATTGAAATACCTGCTACTGGATTAGTTACTGACACTCCTTTAGTTATGCGAGTTATGTCTGAATCGATTGGTAATACAATTGAACCTTGCACTAACTTATTGTTTGGACAAACGGAAGATTATGCTGTTGTAATCAATTCGGGTAGTCCTGCTCCTACTGTATTCTTTAGTGCTGATGTCATCACTTCTTGTGATGGGGAAATCAACTTTACAGACGAATCTTGCGGTGGTATAATTTCTTGGTCATGGGATTTTGGTGACGGAAACACAAGTAATATCCAGAATCCAGCGCATAACTACTCAGCGCCGGGCATCTATGATGTATCACTTGAAGTTAGCAATGGAAATGGAATTAGTAGTGACACGTTATTTCAATACATAGAAGTAATTAGCCTTTTCGGAGAGCCCGTAACTCCTGATTGTACGCCTCAAACAATTACCCCATTTGATGATCTTGGCATAAACCATTTCATATTAAATACGATTAATAAGTGGTCGAATCCTGGTTTTGATGGATACCAAGATTATAGTTGTACAGAGCAAACAATTCTTGACCCAGGGGGCACTTATTCTGTATTAATAACTACAAGCGCAGTATATGAAGAAGATGTTTATGTCTGGATTGATTTTAACAATAACGGGGAATTTAATTTTAATGAACTTGTTTTTGATTCACAGTTTATTTTAGAAAATCATACTGGAAATATTTTGATACCCACAACCAACTTAACATATGGCATTCCATTAAGACTGAGAGTTTGGTCAGATTTTTCTCAGGGTTTCGGCTTTATGGATGCTTGTAATGAACCGGAAGTTGGACAAGTTGAAGATTACGCTGTTATTATCCAAGACCCAAATTCTGCTCCAATTGCGAATTTCACAGTTGATTCTACTCTAATGTGTGCTGGTACAGTTCAATTTACAAATCAATCATCCAACTCGGCTTCATATTACAATTGGTTTTTTGGCGATGGCGGGACCTCTAACTTGCAAAATCCAAGCTATACATACAGTAGTCCAGGCATTTATGATGTTACGCTAGTTGTGGGTAATATAAATGGTGATGATACCCTAACTTTTACTAACTATATAGAATACGCTTCCAGTTGTATTGGAATTAAGGTTGAAGAAATTTCTTTAGAAGACAAAATTGATATCTATCCAAACCCAACAAATGGAAATTTCACGATCAAATGCAAAATTAAAAATGACTATAGTATCCAAATTGTTAATATGCTTGGACAAAATATTGTAAGCCTTTCTTCTGGCATTAACACTGGGGAGATGGTAAATGTTAATTTAGGCGACCAAATTTCTGGAGTATATTTCGTCCATATTATTAATGATGTTAGTACAACCACAAAACGAATTATACTAAAGTGATAAAATACATTATAAGTTTAGGGAAAGTTATAATCACTTTCGTTTCTATTCTTTTTAGCATAAATAGCTCGGCTACTCACATAATGGGTGGAGATATTTCATACAGCTATTTGGGCCAGCAAGCAAGTGGAGACTATCGTTATGAAATCACCTTTACCATATTTGGTAATTGCGACCAGTCCGCTAATCCACCATCAAATTGGCCAAATCCGATGGATGATATTATGTTCGGCATATATATGGAGGGAACTGATCCAACAGCAGACAAACTATTTATTGAAGAATTTGTTGTTCCTCTAACCTCATCTTCATTTTTTACGCCTAGTTTGCCCCCAGGTTGTGCTATTAGTACCAATATTTGTGCATGGGAAGCAAAATATGTTCAAATCGTTGATTTGCCCACTTCCATTAATGGTAATTTCGCTAATGGATACCATATTTACTATGATGTCTGTTGCAGAAATAACAACATCATAAATTTAGATAACCCTGGATCTACAGGTAGTGCCTTTTACGCGTTTATTCCAAACCCTCTTTTAGTTAACAATTCTCCTATTTTCTCAGACACCCCTCTGCCATTCATCTGTGTAAATGATACTACACCTTTGTTAAACACAGCATTTGACCCTGATGGAGATTTATTGATTTTCTCTTTCGAAGAACCCTACAGAGGTTACTCTTCAGCAGGTGGAGGTATTGGGCCACAACCTGTATATTCTACCGACATTAACCCATTAACTTGGCCAATTCCTCAAGTAACATGGGCTGCTGGCTATACAGCAGTGCAGCCTTTTAGTTCGGCAGGTTACTCAACAATAAATGGGTTTACAGGAGCATCGAATTACATGTCTGCACTTCAAGGCCCTTTTGTAGTTGCTGTTGAAATAAAAGAATATAGAAATGGGAATTTAATTGGAATAACTAGAAGAGACATACAATTTCAAGTAGTTCAATGTCAAACAAATCCTAACCCTGTGCTAACTAACTCAGGGCCAGTGGGTGATACTCTTGGCAGTGGAATAACAAACTATGTAATAGATGCAGGTGATACATTGTGTTTTGATATCCTTTTCGATGACTCCAATAATGATGATATAACATTGAGTTCCAACGGCATTATTTTCGATGCTTCAATTACTGCGCCAGAAGCAACTATAAACACACCGCAAACGGGAACGGGAAGTGCCGAAGCTACTTTTTGTTGGGAAACCGGTTGTGATCAAGGTCGACCGCAGCCCTACTTATTTACTGTAAATGCCGCCGATGATGGCTGTTTACCGCAAACTGGTGCTGAGGCATATGCCATTCTTATCAACGAATTTACCGGACCTACTTCCATTAATGGTCCGGTCAACGTTTGTTCAGGTTCATTAGATGTCAATTACTCCGTTTCAAATATTCCAGATGCAGATTATTCATGGTCTGTAAATGGCGGAACCGTTACTTCTGGCCAAGGAACTAATAGTATCAATGTTGACTGGAGCCAAGGAGTCTTGGGAGAATTATCCGTAACTACAACAAGTGCTAATGGTTGTCCTGTTGCACCAATTAATCTGCTTATCAACATAATCGATATAAATGTTGATGTAGGAAGAGATACGTCTATTTGTATTGGTGACACTGTTGCAATTGGGGGTAACCCAACGGCACCGGGAGGCTATACACTAGCCTGGGGACCTTCTACTGTAATAGATAATGTAGGAGCGTATAATCCTAATGCATATCCAACTGCAGATACTCAATTTATATTAACTGTTACCGATGGTGCTGGTTGTTATACCTATGACACAGTTGATGTTAGTGTTTTTGTTATACCTGTTACAACGACAATCGATACAACTATATGTGAAAGAGATACGGCCCAGTTAACGGCAAATGGTGGAACCACTTATTTATGGAGCCCGAATAGCGATATTGATGACATAAATATTTCGAACCCTTCAGTATTTCCGGTTACAGTGACTGAATATTTTGTAACCGTTTCTGATGCCAACGGTTGTCAAAATACTGATTCAATATTAGTTTCTGTAAATCCCTTACCAACGGGAAATGCAGGGACAGATGTTTGGATTTGCCCCGGCGATAGTGCACAACTATCGGCAGTTGGAGGCACAAATTATTTGTGGAACCCGGTTACGGGGTTAAACTCTTCAACAATTTCAAACCCGATGTCCAACCCAGGTATTGATACCGAATATATTGTTACAATAACTGATGGAAACAATTGTTCGATACTAGATTCTGTATGGGTTTTCAGTGCCGATTTTGTGCCGACCGAAGCAGGTAACGATACAATAATTTGTCCAGAAGATTCAGTTATGCTTGGCGGAAATCCAACAGCACCTATTGGCACAACTTATCTATGGCTACCGTCAACGGGTTTAAGTTCCGATGTTGTTTCTAATCCTATGGCTTTAATTACTACTCCTACATGGTATTATGTTTATACAACAAATGATACTTGTACTGGTGTTGACAGCATTTTTATTGACTTGCACGCCTCGCCAATTATTGATGCGGGAGCCAATGTTCAAATCTGTATAGGAGCGACAACACAATTGGCAGCAACTGGGGGTGTTAGTTACTCATGGACACCAAACGACAGCTTAAGTGATGAATCCATTTTCAATCCGCTCGCCTATCCTACCGATACCACTAAATATTATTTAGTTGGTGAAGATGTGAACAGTTGTTCTGCACAGGATTCTGTTACCGTAATTGTTAATCCGCTTCCCTTAGCTTATGCCGGGCCAGACATACAGATTTGTGTTGGTGATACTGCTGAACTTATTGCTACTGGTGGAGATTTATATAATTGGAGTGGTGTCGACATTATCAATATATCAAATGATACAGCTCTTGCATTTCCATCTGACACAATGGATTATGTTGTTGAAGTCAACGATAGTAATTCTTGCGTTTTTACTGATACGATGACCGTAATTTTCAATCCACTTCCATTTGTTGATGCAGGGCTGAATAGAGAAATCTGTATTTTCGATACTACCCTTTTAGTCGCTATAGGTGGAATGAGCTATTCTTGGACTCCAACTGATAGTTTATCGAATTCCAATGCTGACTCCACATTTGCTTGGCCAACAGACACAACTATTTATATCGTCCAAGTAACCGATACTAATGGATGTATAAATTTAGATTCTGTTGTTATTACCGTTAATCCTTTGCCAATTGTTGATGCTGGACTTAGCCTTCAAATTTGTGTTGGAGATACCTCCGAGTTAATTGCTACGGGTGGAGATATTTATTCTTGGCTACCTGCAGATAGCTTAAGCAATGCTAATGGTAGCTCGACCTTTGCATGGCCTACTGATACAACGATGTATGTAGTTCAAGTATCTGACAGTAATACTTGTTTTAATCAAGACTCTGTTGAAATTACAGTTAATCCTTTACCAATTGCTGATGCAGGTCTAGATGTTCAGATTTGTATTTTCGACACAACTGAATTAATCGCAACGGGTGGAGATATTTATTCTTGGACTCCAATTGACAGTATAGCAGGACCATCAAATGATATCACTCTCTCTTGGCCAATAGATACAACATTATACACTATTCAGGTTACCGACAGTAATGCCTGTATAAACTGGGACTCTGTAACCGTTATCGTTAATCCGTTACCATTAGCAGATGCAGGGTCTGACTTATGGCTTTGCCCAACTGATACAATTGAAATGATTGCTACTGGTGGTGTTATATATAGTTGGTTAATAACTGATAGCTTAGGTTCTCCTAATAATGATACAACCCAAATTTGGCCAATGGATACGCTAGATTATATAGTGGAAGTAATCGACTCAAATGGCTGTATATTTTGGGATACAACTAATGTAGTTGTTAATCCCATTGTCCCTACTGACGCTGGACCCGATAAATCGATTTGTTTCTTAGATTCGGTTATGATTGGAGGAAATCCAACTTCCCCAACAGGAACAACTTATAGCTGGAATACACTATTCGGAATGGTCGATTCAACATATGCTAATCCAACCGTTAGCCCTGCTGATACATTTCAATACAGTGTAGAAACCGTGAATTCCATTTGCAATGGAAGAGACACCGTTCAAGTAATTGTAATTCCACTACCTGTTGTTGATGCCGGGCAAGATGTCCAAATTTGCCTGTTTGGAAATACAGAACTAGTTGCAACTGGTGGTGAAGTATATACTTGGCTGCCTCTAGATAGTTTAAGCAATCCCGATAGTAGCGCTACATTCGCAAATCCAACTGACACAACTGAGTATTTTGTTTTAGTAACAGACAGTAACAGCTGTATCAATAACGATTCTGTCACAATAATAGTTAACCCTTTTCCGCTTGTTGATGCAGGTACAAACGTCCAGATTTGTGTTGACGATACTGCATTATTAATTGCTACTGGAGGCGAAATTTATGCTTGGTCTCCTTCAGATAGTTTATTAACTCCGAACAACGATTCAACCTTGGCTTACCCAACTGATACTACCCAATATTCTGTCTTTGTTACGGACAGTAATGGTTGTGTCAATATCGACTCTGTAATTGTTACGGTAAATCCATATCCTATAGTTGATGCAGGATTAAATCGGGAAATTTGCATTGGTGATATTACTGAGCTAATTGCTACTGGTGGAGATTTATATAGTTGGTCACCAATTGACAGTTTACAATCTCCGACTAACGACGCTACTAATGCTTGGCCTACAGATACGACACTCTATTTTATTCAGGTTACTGACAGCAATGGCTGCATCAGTATAGATTCTGTTGAAATAACTGTAAACCCTCTACCTGATATCAGTGCGGGCTTAGACGTCCAAATATGCATAGGAGACACAACTCAAATTACTGCTACCGGTGGAAACACATATATATGGACCCCCCCAACAAATCTAGCATCTCCGAATAATGACACTACAAATGTTTGGCCTGTAGATACCACCGACTATATGATTACCTCTATCGATAGTAATGCATGTACAAATACTGATGTAGTTGTTGTAATCGTTAATCCATTGCCAATTGTTGATGCTGGGATAGATACTACTTCGTGTAATAATACTCCAGTAATTTTAGGAGGAAGCCCAACCGGTCCAGCATTATCTGAATACGCATGGTCACCTAATTTTGAAATTGATGATTCTACTTTATCAAACCCAACAGTGAGTCCAACTCAAACAAATACCTATCTAGTCGAAGTAACAGATAGTAATAGCTGCGTTGATTTTGACACTGTTACAGTAAACATATTTGCAATTGAAACAATTGAAGATACTACTATGTGTCAGTTTACTGACTTAATCTTGTTTGTGAATACATTCTCTGGTGTTGCCCCCTATTCATACTCCTGGGCGCCAAATAGTGATTTAACTACTACGAATTATGATACGACAACTGCTTCACCTACAGAGCCAATATCTTACTACGTATCTGTAACAGATGGACACGGATGCCTTGAATTAGATACAGTTAACGTTGATGTATATGATGCACCTATGGCAATTTTCGATTATACACTTCTTCCCTCTTGTGAAGGATTAATCGCAGATTTTATAAATCAAAGTACCCAAGCTGACTCCTATGTATGGGAGTTCCAAGATGGAGAGACTTCAACAGAAACTGAACCAAGTACTTTGTTTACTTATAACGAAGATTTGGTTATTCGATTAATTGCGATGAACAATAGCGGCTGCTCAGACACTACAGACTATGCCGAACCTGTGAATGAGTTTACGCAATATGTTAATCTAAATCCAGCAAGTGTTTTTACACCTAATGGTGACGGTATAAATGATGTATTCAGAATCGAGGGCGATTTCAATCTAACAGGCTGTGTTAACTTACTAATCTACAACCGTTGGGGAGCCATGGTATTTAGCTCTTCAGACAATTATGCAACCTGGGATGGAAGAACCTTTGCTGGTGAAGAAGTGCCAGATGGAGTCTACTTCTACATTTTAGAAATAAATGGCATGATTTTCAAGAAGTCGGTTACATTGACTAGATAGTTATTTTGAGCACCCAAACAGAAATCAATCTTCCTGAATTCTCAAGAGGTTTTCACATTATTACCTCTATAATAGAAGATAATATTAAGCTCCCAAAAACAGGTATACTGCATATTTTTATCAAGCATACCTCAGCTGGATTAACCATTAATGAGAATGCTGACCCGACAGTTAGAAACGATTTTGAAAGTAGTTTTAATTACATTGTAAAAGAAAATGAGTCATTTTACCGCCACACTCTTGAAGGAAGTGATGACATGCCCGCCCATATTAAAAGTAGTCTGGTAGGTAGTTCTGTTTCAGTACCAATAACAAATGGGCGTTTAAATTTAGGGACTTGGCAGGGCATTTACCTCTGTGAATTTCGTAATCATGGCGGTAGAAGAAATTTGGTATTAACTACTACTTCGTAGATATATTACCTTTGTTTAATGCGCTACATAATCACTTTTATCTTTCTACTTTTATCTTTTGTCTTATTTTCCCAAGACTCTTTTCAAATACAGAACAATAAAACAAACAAGATTAAATCGTATAAAATTGGAGACAAAATAATTTTTAAAACACAAGAAAATGACTTAGTGCATACTGGTAATCTTGATTCTGTAAAAAAATCCTCGATAATCGTAAGCGGTGCTGAAATTCAGTTTACAGAATTTCGTTATTTAATTTCAGAACGTAAATGGCGAAAACTTGTAAGACCGATTGCTGCAGTTGGTGTCTTAACCGGTTTTGTTTGGGTATGGGTTGGTAACGTATGGACAATTGCTGGTTTGGGCGGCAATCAGCGCTATCTGCTTATTGGTCCTGCAAATATTATCATAGGCCGCACTATCAAATTTATAAGTTTATTGCCTTTTGTAATTGTTAAAGGAAAATTCTCAATACCTGAGGAGTGGCATGTTGTTGGATCAACTATTCATAATACAGAAGAAGAGTTTTATTAAAGATTAAAGAATCCGGCTAATCTATTTAGGTCTTCATCAGAGTTAAAAGGAATCTCTAATTTACCTTTACCTGCAGTATCCTTTTTAATAATCACTTGATTTCCAAACATATCAGAAAGGTCTTCCTTCAGTTTTTGTTGTTCAAAAGATAACTCTGACTTTCTGGGCTTTGGTTTGGAAGCCTTCTTTATTTCTACTCCCCGCACTACATCCTCAACTTGTCGAACAGATAATGCTTCTTTAACTATCTTCTTAAAAATTGAAAGTTGTTGTTTTTCCTCCAGGGCAATCAACGCACGGGCATGTCCCATTGAAATTTGACCATCTCGCACAGCTAATTGCACTTCAGCGGGTAATTTTAATAGACGTAAATGATTAGTAACCGAAGAACGGCTTTTACTGACTTTTTGACTTAATGCATCTTGTGTCAAGTCACATTCATCAAGCAATCGTTTGTAAGAAATAGCAATTTCAATAGCATCTAACTCTCTTCGCTGTATGTTCTCCACCAAGGCCATTTCTAGCATGGCCTGATCATTGGCTACACGTATATATGCTGGCACTTCTATTAGACCAGCGGCTTGAGAAGCTCTGAACCTTCTTTCTCCTGAAATAATTTGATACTTGTCGTACCCTAATTTTCGAAGCGTAATCGGTTGAATAATTCCATGTTCTTGAATAGAATTAGCCAATTCAATTAACCCTTCTTTTTCAAATTTTGTTCTTGGCTGAAAGGGGTTTACTTCTATTTGACTAATGGGCAACATAGAAACCGAACCTAACGTTACATCTTGTGTGGCTTCTGATTTTGAAGTAATGTCAGTACTTGCATCTTCTAAGAGCGCACTTAATCCCCTACCTAATGCGCGTTTTTTTGCCGCCATCTTACTTTATCTCTACTTCTTCTTTTACCTCACTTTCAACCTCATCATTAACCTCGATAATTTTATCTTCATGGTTGATTTTAGTTTGGTCGTTATTTTGAAGAATTTCACGTGCTAAGTTTAAATAGTTAATCGAGCCATTACAACTAGCATCATGCATAATTATTGTCTCACCATGACTTGGTGCTTCTCCTAACCTTGTATTTCTATGTATTACGGTATCAAAAACCATTTGTTGGAAATGAACTTTTACTTCTTCAACAACTTGGTTAGCCAATCTCAAACGTTGATCGTACATTGTCAATAACATACCTTCAATAGAAAGCTCTGGATTCAGTTTAGCCTGAACAATTTTAATCGTATTCAATAACTTTCCCAATCCTTCTAATGCAAAATACTCGCACTGAACAGGAACAATTACAGAATCGGCAGCAGTAAGAGAATTAATAGTAATCAAACCCAAAGATGGTGAGCAGTCTATTACAATGTAATCATACTGGTCCTTAATTTTACCCAATGCCATACGCATCATCTTCTCTCTGTTAGGAAGATTAATCATCTCTATTTCCGCCCCAACAAGGTCAATGTGTGCTGGCAACAAGTCAAGATTTGGATTATCTGTCCTAAGAATAATGTCTTGTGGCTCAACTTCGTTGATGATACATTCGTAAATGCTAGTCTTAATATTTCGTGGATCAAAACCTACGCCAGAAGTTGCGTTAGCCTGTGGATCTGAATCAACAATTAATGTCTTTTTCTCTAAGGCACCCAAACATGCTGCTAAATTTATTGCAGTAGTTGTTTTTCCTACACCACCTTTCTGATTTGCTATTGCTATTATCTTTCCCATTTTTGACTATAAATTAATCGTTTGACCTATTTCCATTAATGTTAATTCTATGCCTGCATTGGCAAATGTTTGTTTTGCCTGGATTTGGTCTATTTCAATATGACCAAAAGTATCAAAATGCATTCCTATTATCTTTTTGCAGTTTATGAAATCTGCTGCTCTAACTGCATCATCCGCTCCCATCGTGAAATTGTCACCTATTGGGAGAAACGCGAAATCTAGATTATATAATTCACCAATCAACTTCATATCATAAGTTAGAGCAGTGTCTCCCGCGTAATAAAAAGTATATCCTTCTGTTTCTACAACAAATCCTCCTGGATTCCCGCCATAACTTCCATCAGGCAAAACACTAGAATGAAGAGCTTGAACATATTTTACTTTTCCAAAATCAAAGTCCCATGCTCCTCCAAAATTCATAGGATGGCCTGAAATGCCTTTTTTTTCAAACCACGAAACAATTTCGAAATTAGAAACTATTATTGCATCGTTATTCTTGGCAATCGTCTCTACATCAGCAACATGATCTTCATGGCCGTGAGAAACTAATATATGATTTGCCTTAATAGAAGATACATCAATTTCCCAAGCTTTCTCGTTTGGCGTTATGAATGGATCAAAAACTAGGTGGCAACTGTGGTGATTAACCCCAAAACTTGAATGACCGTAGTAAATAATATCCACCTAATTTTCTTTAATTTGCATTGAGTTTATAAACTCATTTGTGCTTGTGCTAAAGTAAGTCTAATATAATGTTAGCATTATCGCCTAAGCCCCATTTTTTTAAACAAAATTCTGTTAACAATATGATAACGCTTCTATGCGGTACGAACCGACCCAATAACCAAAGTCAAAAATTTATCAACACGTATAAATATTTATTAAAAAAAAGAAATGTTAATTGTGAAGAAATTTACCTAGAAAAGATGCCTAGGGACTTGGCTTATGCTAACGATGTTATCGGAACAGCAACTGAGGAACTCAGGTCAGAAATAGAATCAAAAATTATACCTGCGAAAAAACTAGTTGTTTTTGTTCCTGAATATAATGGAAGTTTTCCAGGCATTCTAAAGTCGTTTATAGATTGCATAGAGCCGAAGCATTATAAGGAAATGATAATTGCATTGGTTGGAATTTCATCGGGTAGATCTGGAAATTTAAGAGGTATGGATCATTTAACAGGTATATTTCATTATTTAGGTGCTGAAGTGCTCTCCGCAAAATTAGATCTCGCTAATTTATATTCTCTTTTGGATAGTGAAGGCAATCCGAATGATGATAATGTTCTTAGAAGAATGAATTGGCAAATAGACTTTTTGCTGAAATAACCTTACTTTTACAGTATGAGATTTACTTTATTCATCTTGTTAGTCATTTCTAGCTTTTTAACTTTTTCGCAAAGCCATTTTCGTTATGATCAAATTCAAGTAATAAATAACGCTGGCGACACTATCAAAAATCCTTTTGGTGGTGGTTTTAATGCCCCGCAGTTTTCTGAAATCGATTTAAATTTTGACGGGATCATGGATCTATTCGTTTTCGATAGAGATGGCGGAATTATCAAAACCTTTATTAATGGCGGAACCACTAATAGTGTTGATTACACATTTACTGCTGATTATTGGAGCAAATTCCCTAAACTAAGGCACTTTGCTCTTTTACGTGATTACAACTGCGATGGAAAACAAGATATTTTCACAGGAGCTACAGGGGGTATGGCTGTGTATAAAAACATAAGTAATCCCATTGACGGAATTCAATTTGAACAAATATATGGTCCCTTAGTTGATTCAACGCTTATTGCGTCAGACTATGGAAGTACAAGTTTGCTTAATCTGTATGTTCCTAGTACAGACATACCTGCAATCGATGATGTTGATGGTGATGGTGATTTGGATGTATTGTCTTTTGGGGTTTGGGGAACTTTGGTTGAGTTCCACGAAAACCTATCCATGGATTTATACGGCACATGTGATAGTCTCACATTTATTGCCAACACCACGTGCTGGGGAAATTTTTCTGAAAATTCGCAAAATAATAGCGTTACTTTAGGCACTTCATGCAAGGGAGTTACTCCGTACGATCCAGATTCAATTTACCACAACCTCCATTCTGGATCTACATTATTAACTATCGATATGGATAATGACGGAGATAAAGAGTTGATGCTAGGGGATGTTTCTTTTCCTAACATAGTTGAATTAATAAACGGAGGTGACAGTTTAACTGCAAACATTGTCGCACAAGATTCGGCTTTCCCCCCCAATACTAGTAAAGTAGATTTATACATTTTTCCAGCAGGCTATTACATCGATATAGATAATGATGGGACAAAAGACCTTATGTTTGCTCCTAATGCTGCTAATATTTCTGAAAACTTTACTTCTGTTTGGTTATATAGGAATAGTGGTGGAAATGATTCTCCGATCTTCAGCTATGTTCAAAATGATTTCTTACAAAAAGAAATGATTGAAATTGGTTCTGGTGCTAATGCCGTTTTCGAAGATATCGATCAAGATGGGTTACTTGATATAATTATCGGAAACTATGGATATTATGGCAACCCAGATTTCACCTCCAGCCTAGCATATTTAAAAAATGTTGGCACACCAAGCAATCCAATTTTTAAGCTTATAGATAGAGATTATGGGGGCTTTAGTGCAATTGGAGTTAATGGTTTGTTCCCAACATTTGGAGATCTTGATGCAGATGGAGATAACGATCTCATTTTAGGAAATTATAATGGCGACCTATATCGATATGAGAATATTGCTGGAAACGGAAACCCATATGGGTTTGTGCTATTCACGGCTAATTATATGGGTATTGATGTGGGGCAACACTCTACACCGCAGTTAATTGACTATAATGGAGATGGTTTGCTAGATTTACTTATTGGTGAAAGAAGCGGAAACATTAACTATTATGAAAACAAAGGAACTCCTACTGACCCAAATCATTCGGTCCAGAGCACTACTTTATTTGGGGCAATTGATGTCATGGTTCCCTGCTGCACTGGGTACAGCACAGTTCACCTAGCAAAGGATAATAACGATGACTTCATTCTTTACGTAGGCTCAGAGCAAGGTATAATTTATATCTATACAGATATTGACACATTAAATCCTGACACTTCATTTACCCTTATGGACTCAATAGTTACAGGTGCCAAATCAACGAGTATTTTTACTGCAGACATAAATAATTCAGGGAAAAAAGAAGAAATTTATGGTGAAAATTCTGGAGGAATTACTATCCTCCATTTAAACGCCAATCTGAATTTAGTATCTCCATCTAATGGGTCTATTAATGTTCCTTATGACGTAAATTTAGATTGGGAGGCTGCTCCTGAAACCGCTCAATTTTATGAATATTTCATTGATACGGTCAGCACATTCAATTCAGCCGTTTTTCAAAGTGGACAAACTAATTATGTTTCTTCATCAAATACCAATATTGATACTGAACAATTATTGACTCTCTCGCTAAGTCAAATATACTTTTGGAAAGTAAGGTATTTAACTAGTGTCGACACATCTGACTGGAGTGAAACATGGAGCTTTACAGTTACAGACGATAGTGTGACAATTGCTGATTTTGTTGCCGACTTTACCGAAGTACCTCCAATGAGCATGGTTAATTTTACTGATTTATCATCTAGCAATCCAACCGCTTGGGAGTGGGCATTTTCTAATGGAACTCCAAGCTCATCTACCGCACAAAACCCATCTATAACTTATAATACGGAAGGTATTTTTGATGTGCAGCTAATAGCAATCAATAGTTTCGGTGTTGACACTATTCTAAAACAAAGTTACATCACCGTGGAAATACCTGCTGGGTTATTCTCACAAAATTATGACGGACAAGTAAAAATCTATCCCAATCCCGCAAAGACTTCTATAACTTTAGAATTCGATTATGAACCAATAAACACAACAGTCGAAATTTTAGATATTAATGGGAAAATACTTCGTCATTATTTAACTAGTAATAAAAGTAAATACGAAATTTCCATTCTTGACTTTTCTCCAGGTGTATATTTTATAAACATTTTTAACGAATCTAGTTCCCTGTATTTCAAATTTATAAAGCTTTAAATAATTGGGAGACTTAGAAACACAAATTAGCTTGTTTGAGCTTAGTGCAAGACAACTCGAACCTAACGAAAGTAAAAGAAAAGAGACACAAAATCCCATCATTGAATATACCAATCAATTTCTTAATAATGTTAATGACATTCCGGTATTCAACAGCATAAATTACGAAATTGAAAATCATTTTTCATCAGAGTTTAACGAAAATAGTGAGCCTATTGACAGCATATTAAAACATCTTAAAGAACATGTGCACTATCCAGGTATAAATGCAGCATCAGGTGGTCACTTGGGATACATTCCTGGTGGTGGAATATTTGCTGCCGCGTTGGGCGATTACCTAGCTGCTATTACCAACGATTACGCTGGGGTAGATTTTGCTAGCCCTGGTGGTGTAGCACTTGAAAACTCACTTATTGAGTGGATGGGTAGTATAGTTGGTTATCCAACAAATTGTGGTGGAAATCTTGCTTCTGGCGGCAGTATTGCCAATTTAATTGCCGTAACTACTGCTAGAGAATCATGTAAAATTAAAACTATTGCTATACCTAAAACTGTAATTTATTTAAGTAAGCAGGCGCACCATTGTATTGAAAAAGCAATTCGAATTGCTGGCTTGAAAGACTGCATACTTAGGTATATAAATCTAAATGAAAAATGTCAAATTATTTCGGAAGAGCTAGATAATCAAATTGAAAAAGATAAAGCTGATGGTCTTTTACCGTTTATGGTTATAGCTTCTGCAGGAACTACAGATGTTGGAGCAATTGACCCACTATCAGAAATTGGAATTATCTGCAAAAAGCACAACCTTTGGTACCATATTGATGCGGCATATGGAGGGTTTTTTCTTTTAACTGATGTAGGTAGAAAAAAATTAAGCGGCATCGAATTAAGCGATTCAATCGTTTTAGATCCGCACAAAGGGCTATTCTTACCATATGGGTTGGGTGCTGTATTAATTAAGAATAAGAAAAAAATGCACGAAGCTCATTATTATAATGCCTCGTATTTGCAAGATTTTAGCCATTCTAAAGATGTGCAATCTCCTGCTGAACTATCACCAGAACTAAGTAAACCCTTTCGTGGTTTACGATTATGGCTCCCATTAAAACTTCATGGAACTAAACCATTCATAGCATGTTTAGAAGAAAAATTATTATTAACGAAGTACTTTGTTCAAGAAATAAAAAAAGTAGATGGATTTGAAATTTATCTTGAGCCCGAACTTTCCGTTGCGACGTATCGTTATTTGCCAAAAAATGGCAATGTAAACTCTTTTAACGAGGCTCTAGTAAAAGCTACTCACCAAGATGGTCGAGTATTTATTTCCTCTACCTCAATTGAGGGGGTTTTCATTCTTAGACTAGCTATTCTTTCTTTTAGAACTCATAAAGATACGATTGATTTAGCTATACAAGTTTTAAAAGATGGCGTTAAAAAAGTTTTATTAGCTAATCAGCATCTTGCAGTTGATCAGTGTTGATGCAGTGAACCAAAACTCAGGAATCCCATTTTTTAGAAAAACTTAACACACTATATTTTTGCAGTGAATAAAATCTGCTAAAAATACTTTTGTTGATACTGCAAATTGGTGGTATTTTTGAGTTCTTGGAAGTTCCTTCTAAACATATTCAAGCAGCTGTAGAACAAATGGCTTCATTACCTGGTTTAGGCAGAAAAACAGCTTTGCGCCTGGTGCTGTATTTGCTAAACCAAGATGTTTCTGATTTACGTGCATTTGGTCAAGCCTTTGTTGAACTAAAAGACAATGTTCAATTTTGTAAAACTTGCCATAACGTGAGTGATGCCCAACTTTGTACTATTTGCTCAAGTTACAAAAGAGAAACAAGTACCGTTTGTGTTGTTGAAGACATGCGAAACGTTATTGCTATTGAAAATACACAGCAATATACTGGGGTATACCATGTACTTGGAGGTATTATCTCCCCAATGGACGGAATTGGACCATCTGAACTTAATATTGAGTCGTTAGTAAATCGTGTGAAACAAGGTGAAATTAAAGAGGTTATTATGGCACTCAGCACTACCATTGAAGGTGATACTACTAACTTCTACATATACAAAAGACTCAACGAATTCGATGTTGAAATATCTACCATTGCGCGTGGAGTTGCCATTGGTGATGACTTAGAATATACTGATGAAATTACTCTAGGCCGATCTCTGCTTAATAGGGTTCCCTACAACAGTGGGGTAGTAAAAAAGTAACACCTTCTTTATAAAACAAAAAGATCCTTTGGATTCAGTACTCTCAAAAGTTAGAAAAAACATTATCCAGTAGGTTATATGGGTTTCTTTACTAATCCAACTACAATTCTATCTTTGGCTTCCCAAAAATTGAATTATGGATAGTACTATTATAGAAAAGGCTCAAAAATGGACTAAAAACCCCTTTGATTCGGATACCCGAAATTTGGTTCAACAATTAATTAGTACAAAAAGTATCGAACTGGACGAGTCGTTTTACAAAGATTTGGAATTTGGCACTGGTGGGCTTCGCGGTATTATGGGTGTTGGAACAAATCGAATTAATAAATATACTATTGGTCAAACCACCCAAGGGTTAGCTAACTATATCAAGCAATCATTTCCTGATGAGGAGTTAAAAGTCGCAATTGCGCATGATTCACGAAATAACAGTCGTTTCTTTTCAGAAACTGCTGCTTCAGTTCTTTCTGCGAACGGGATTAAGGTTTTCTTGTTCGAAGATCTCCGGCCTACTCCTGAACTTTCCTTCGCTGTTCGTGAATTAAATTGCAATGCAGGTATTGTAATAACAGCCTCCCATAATCCGAAAGAATATAACGGTTACAAAGTATACTGGAACGATGGAGGGCAATTAGTTCCACCGCATGATAAAGGAGTTATACAAGAAGTTCGCAAAGTAGCTTTCGATGCGATTCAATTCGATGAGCAAAATAGGAACATTGAAATTATAGGAGAAGAACTAGACAACAAATATCTTGAGAGAGTTGCTTCACTTTCCTTTAATAAAAGTACAGATCTTAAAATTGTTTTTACCTCAATTCACGGCACAGGTATTACGCTGGTGCCAAAGGCTCTTGCAAAAGTTGGTTTTACCTATGTTTCTACAGTTAAAGATCAAGACACACCAGACGGGAACTTTCCTACAGTCGATTCTCCCAATCCAGAAGAACGATCTGCACTTAAACTCGCTATTGATGAAGCAATTGCAGTTGATGCTGATGTTATATTAGGTACCGACCCAGATGCCGACAGAGTTGGAATGGTCGCTAAACACAATGGAGCGTTTGTAATCCTGAACGGGAATCAATCTGCAACGCTCTTAGTTTATTACATGTTAAGCCAATGGCAAGAAGCGGGGAAACTTGACGGGAAACAATTTATTGCGAAAACAATTGTTACCACTAACCTACTTGATGAGATTGCTGCATTTTTTGGAGTTACTTGTGTGAATACGTTAACAGGATTCAAATATATTGCAGAAGAGATTCGCGACCAAGAAGGTAAAATGCAGTTCATAATTGGAGGTGAAGAAAGCTACGGATACCTCGCTGGAGACTTTGTGCGAGATAAAGATGCCGTTATTTCAACAGTTTTGCTTTGCGAAGTAGCAGCCTGGGCCAAACAACAAGGCAAATCCTGTATTGATTTATTAGCTGATATATATGTTCAGTTTGGAATGTACCGTGAGAACCTCATCTCATTAACTAAGAAAGGTAAATCAGGTGCAGAAGAAATTGCTGCAATGATGGAAAGCTATCGAGATAAAGTACCAATTTCACTTGGCGGCAGCAAAGTTGTAATGTTTATAGATTACAAAAAAAGCACTTCCATTAACTTAATAGATGGTTCGACTAGCCCAATTAATTTACCTCAATCAAATGTCATTCAATTTATTTTAGCAGACGGTTCTAAAATTACCGCCAGACCTAGCGGGACTGAACCTAAAATCAAGTTCTATTTCAGCTTAAAAGCTGTTTTACCTAAGGTTAATGATTTCAATTTAGTTTCTGAAGAATTAGACAAAAGAATTGACACAATAGCCTCAGAATTATACCTTGGTTAATTTTAAGCATAAAAGAGCCCTAACGGATTCCGATAGGGCTTTTATTTTTGACTTATCTAAAAATTATCTCACGATAATCTTTTCTGTTTTCTCGAACTCTTCAGATTTGATTGTCACAAAGTAAATGCCAGATCCAGTATTACTAAGACCAATTTCTTTGGTTGTTCCGTTAAGGTCGATATTTTCTATTGTTTGGCCAATAACGTTTCTAACAACAACATTGTAGTTTCCTTCTTTTGAAATTAAAATAACAAATGTTCCACTGTTTGGATTAGGATATAACGAAAATTCAATTGAATTATCAAGCTCTCCAATAGACAATGGCTCACCTACAATTGCAGTTGCCGTGGCAGTGCAACCTGCTTGTATGTTATCAGTTATTGTTACAGAATAAGAACCTGCATTTAATGCAGCCAGAGAAGAAGAAGTTTCACCAGTAGACCACAAGTAAGTTAAGTTACCTTGATTTCCCGAAACATTAACTCCCGCACTTCCATCAGAACCTCCATTAGTTGTAGCATCTGAAGATACCGCAGTTGCCGAAAGAGTACATGTAATAGCTGAACCATCATTTACGAAAACTGTAGCTGTTGCATCGCAACCACTTCCATCCGTTACAGTCACAGTGTAACTTCCAGCTGAAAGTCCAAATATGTAATCATTAGACCCAGCACTACCCCAATCATAAGTCAGGTTTCCATCACCACCAGAACCAATAGCTAAAGCTGTGCCATCATCGGCACCAGCAGATGTTTCATCAGTAGCTGTAATAGTAACAAATACTGCATCATTTTCACTAATATCAACAGAAGCATATGTGTCACATCCAGAGTCACTTACCGTTAGCGTATATGTTCCTCCGCTTAGACCAGATTGATTAGCCGTGATTAGACCATTCGACCATGTATATAAATATGATGCACCTCCTGCGATTACGAGAATATCTCCATCAGCATCTCCATTACACGTAACATCATTTGAAGTGACTGTAATTGTAGGACCATTAGAATTAGAAACCGCAAACGAAGCGGGTAAGGATATACAACCGTTCCAATCTTCAACAGTGACATCATATATACCCGCTGCAAGATTAATTGCGTTAGAACTACTTTGACCATCAGACCAAAAATAGTTCATTGCACCCATGGAAGCTGAAACTAAAGCATCCCCATCTGAATTACCGCAAGTTGCATCATTAACTATTACCGTTAATATATTTTCCTGAGCATCAGCAATAGCAACAGAACTAATTCCAATACAACCGTTATCATCGGTAACAGTGACGTTATAGCTGCCAGCAGATAAGCCTGTTAAATAATCTGAAGTGGAACCGTTATCCCAAGAATAAGAATATGGCCAATTGCCACCCCAAGTATTAGCAATTATGCTGCCGTCAGATCCGTTATAGCAATATGGTGTGCTTGACCACAAATCAATATACATAGAGTCTCCTCCTTCAACATTTGCAAAACTAGTTGCAATACATGCTGGAACTGATGCATCCGCAACAGTTAATAGGAAGCTAGTTCCCCCAGATAAACCAGTCATAGAAGTTACACCAGTTGTTATTACTCCATTGTCAAGATTCATCCAGGTGTATACATATGGGGAAGTACCACCTATAGCATCGAGGAAAATATTGCCATCTATAGTTCCCTGACAAGATACATCTTCTACTTCAACATTAAAAGAAGGCGCACCAGGGTTACTAAGCAACTCAAAGTCATCTTCATAACAACCATTAGCATCTTCTACTTCGACACCAATTACACCAACGGATAAGTTTGTTACACTATTGCCTGTACCCAGAATGTTTTGATTGAAATCGAACCAAGTATATGACAATGGAGTCGCTCCACCCATTACTACCACAGATGCTACTCCATTGTTAGAGCCACACGTTGGATCTAAAGCACTAATTTGAACATTAGTAATTCCTTCTCCTCCAGTCATCGTAATAGAAGTAAAGCCAGCACAACCTAGATCATCATATGCTGTTACAATATAGGCATCGTCAAAATATAGGCTATTAACTGTATCGGAACTTCCCCAGCCACCGTTCCAGTCATAGTAATATGGGGATGTTCCACCTGTTGCTGAGGCTACGGCTGAGCCTCTACCATTTCCACAAAAATCTGGATCAACAATTGATGCAGTGACAGAAAGATTACAACCAACCGAAGAAACGGTTACGGAACCTTCTATCTCACAACGATTATCATCTTCTATATATACTGTATAAATACCGCTTGTAATATTTGAAAGAGTATCATTACTGCTACCATCGGTCCAACTGTACAAAGGATAAGGAGCAGTGCCGCCACTTACTATTGCAACTGCCTGTCCATCATAATTCCCTGGACCAGATTCATCAGTACTGCTCATTGTAATTGATAACGCTAAAGGCTCTATAATTGTATCGAGATGAACTTTAACCGTTCCACACCCATCGGTCAGCGTTAAGGAATAAGGTCCAGAAGATAGTCCAGAAGAAAACTCTTGAGAATTCCCATTAGACCATGCGTATGAATATGGTGTATTCCCATAAATAACATATGTATCAATGACTCCATCCGCTGCTCCGTTACAACTTATGTCCATTGAGGAAACTCCCGAATTCAGAGGAAGTGAATTCAGTCCTTCAACTACTGCTGTATCAATTAAAGAACAGCCTGACGAACTTGTTAAACTAACGATATAGGTCCCTGGTGATAAGCCAGAAATCATTGGTGTAGTTGCACCATTACTCCAAACATATGTATCAATTCCGTTTGGTGTCATAACAGTAGTAGAAACACTACCATCTCCACCACCACATGCTGGTAGTGCATTTGCTTCAATAGCACAATTTTGCTCATAATAAAAGAACTCCCCATAAATCGAACCACTCATAAAATCATCCAAGCCATCATCATTGAGGTCTACAAAACCAACAGTACCCCAATTTTCACCCGATGCTTGTATATTGAAAGGATTTAGCTGATTAGTGCCAAAATTTGGTAACAATGAATCTCCAATATTTTCATAATAAGTAAAACCACCATAGACTCCGAACGAATAAATATTTCCGCCGGCTAAAATATCTAGGTCACCATCACTATCTATATCTGTGAATCCAGCAGTTAGAACACTTCCCACGGAAACCAATCCAAACGGATTCACTTGAGGCGCATCAAATGATGGTAATACTGCTGTTCCTATATTTTCTTGGTAACTAAAGCCCTGTGCTAGATAAGAGCTAGAGCCAGCTAACAAATCAAAATCACCATCACCATCAACATCAGCAAAGGCAGGACAAGCAAAATTTGCACCTACTGAAGTTAATCCAAATGGGGATAAAACTGGAGCTGCAAACGATGGACTGCTAGAGGTCCCAACGTTTTCTAGATATAAAAACTCACCATAGTAAGTCCCTGATATTACATCCATATCGCCATCGTCATCTAAATCAACGAAGGTTGGTCTAGTCAAATTATCACCACCAGATGACATTCCAAATGGATTAGATATTAATGATCCAAAATCTGGAACTGAAGTTGTACCTGTATTTTCGTAATAGCTGAAGTTTGCACTGCCACTATAATAACCAAATTCACCAGAGAGCATATCCATATCTCCGTCATTATCTAAATCAGCAAATGTTGCATTAGAAAGGTAAATTCCTGGAAATGATAAACCGAATGGATCTGATTGCGGTGCAGCAAAGTTTTGAGCCTGAGAATCGAACGCAATAGTTGCAACTGTAACACTTGCTAAAACTACTCCCCGCTTCAGGTACAATTGAAGGCCTGTTAATTGATCGAACAATCTTCCTATCTGCTTTTGCAGAAGAAGTTGCCTTCTCTTGTTTTTCCCCGACTCAATAAGTCGAGCTACCCTCCTGATACTTTTATTGTACCTTCTAAGTAAGTGATTAAATAAAAACTTTTGTGTTTTCATACATTAGTGTATTAAGTTAGGTTGTAAGTCAATAACATATCAAAGATAATAAAAAGCCCATTCGAATATTCGAATGGGCCTCTTCAAATACAATATTATTAACTTATTTTATAATGATTTTTTGAATGGTTTCGATACCGTCAGAATCTATATTGATAAAATAAATTCCTGGTTTAACGCTTGAAATATCTATTTCTTTTCGTGTGCCGACCAACATTTCTCGATTTATTATTTGTCCAACCATATTACTAATGACGATGTTATATTTCCCTTGATCATATGCTGTTAGCACAAATTTACCGTTGCTTGGATTAGGTGATACTGATAGTTTATGAACATTAATTTCTTGAGCAACACCATCCCAACCAGGAACCCATATTGAATCTATTCCATAACAGTCATAATAATCTGTTACTGTAACGGAATGAATTGTAAAGTAATCTGGATTATAGAGAGAATCAGTAGTTTCCCCATTGTCCCAAATATAAGTATATGGCTCAGTCCCCCCAGACGCTATAACCCAAGTATTTGGACTTGGAGATGAAATTAAACTCATTGATAGGTTTACAATTGTTGTGTCACACGGATTAAACGCCCCTTGATTTACTAATACTGAATCAGAAAGACTACATCCATTACTATCCAAAACTACAACCGAATAGACACCGGGAGACAAATCAAAAATTGAATCCCCTACTCCAGCGTTTCCCCAATCATATATATAAGGAGACACTCCTCCAAAACCTATCGCGCTAACACTGCCATCGCTATACCCATCAATTGTTTCGTCTACAGATTGAACCACAACACTATCGATTCCCAAATTACCTGAAATTGTAATAGATTCTGTGACAGAACAACCAAAACTGTCTAACACCAATACATTGTAGATGTTCGTAAATACTAAATTACTTACAATACTTGATGAGTCGCCATTATTCCAACTGTAAATATATGGTGTTATCCCGCCTGATATATTTGCCTCAACAACACCATTGTTATTACCACAAGTTGCCATTTGCGTTTCTGTTAAACTAATTAAAAGCTCATCTGCAGTGCTTGTTATTGTTACAGCTGCTGGAGCAGTACATAAATTTGCATCGAACATGGTTACGGTGTAAACACCGGAAACCAATCCGGTTTCAGTTTGGTAAAAGCCAAAATTACTCCATTGATAACCTGCATAAGGAGTTGAACCACCGGTGGCATTAACTGTTGCGGTAATAACAATGG
>CAJQPE010000032.1 GCA_905480125.1 uncultured Flavobacteriales bacterium
ATAACCAACTACGTTTCTTATTTTGCCAATGGTTTTGTCAGTTTGTTTTAACGACATCGATAGCATAAAGGGTAAATATCCTAGTACGAGTATCGCGCCACCAAGTGCAAGTGAAACTCCAGCTCCTGGCCAATGTTGTAATTTAAATATCGATCCTACCAGGAGCAAGGCTGAGCCTATTATCCCTAATATATTCATTGTTTTTCTCATTTTGTTAAATTTTAAAGTTAATAGTTGAGTTGTTTCCTCTTGAATTTCGCGGTACCCGTTAGGGCAAACAAGAGATTTTATTTTGCTATACGCTGACTCGAACGAAGAATTGACGTCCAACTCTTCTTCGAGAGCACAGCATATATGGTCGAGTAAATCATCTTCCAAATCGGTCATTTCTATGCCGTTTTGTCGGATATCTCCTCGTATTAATTCTACCTGTAAATCGGTTAACGATCTCATGTTAACTGAGGATTTGCATTTAGAATTACTTTAAGCGTATCGATAAACTGAAAAAGTTCGTCAACCTTTTCTTTTGTCGATATGCCTCCTTGGTCGGTTAGCGAATAATATTTTCTCATTCGATTACCAACCATTTCGGTTTCAGTTTTAACCAGTCCTTCATCTTTTAGTTTATGAAGTGCAGGATAAAGTGATCCCTCCTTAATTAAGATTTTATCAGCGGATAAGATTTTAACCTTTTGAGTTATTTCATATCCGTACATTTTTCCTTGCGAAGCTAACAAGCGTAAAATTATTGTTGTTAGTGTTCCTTTTAATAGTTCTTTTGAATACATAGATTTTATATACATAGAAGTTCGATGCAATTATACATAGAAAAACTATGTATGCAAGAAAATATTGTGTTTTTATCAAAAAAAGTACCTTTACTTAATATTAATAATCGCATGAAACAACTATCATTACTAGCAATTACAGCATTCTTTTTTATTTCTTGTAACAAGCGATATGTGAAAAACGATGATACCGTTATTATAATAGGCGCAGGAATTTCAGGGTTAGCCGCTGCAAAAGAGCTCAAGGAAAATGGTGTGGAGCATGTTATCGTGCTAGAAGCATCTGATAAATCTGGAGGACGAATGAAGACCGACCGAAGCCTAGGTTTTGCTTTTGATGAAGGTGCAAGTTGGATTCATAGGCCGATTGGCAATCCAATTACAGATTTGGCAATAGATGCTGGCGCAACAACTTTTTTAACTGATGATGATAATGTTGTTGTGTACGATATTGATGGATCAGTATATTCGGATGAAGACTATGATACACAAGATGAGGCATTCGAAGAAGCTGTGGGGAAAGTTCATAGAGCTGGAATGAACAGCCAAAGTTTCGAGACCGTTTATCATTCGCTGTATGCAGATAAGGCAGACGACCGACTATGGAAATTCATGGTGTCGTCTTATTTGGAATTCGATTTAGGAGGAGATATAAGTAAGCTCTCTTCAAATGAATTTTACGATGATAAAGAACATAAAGGTGTAGATGTAATTGTAACGAACGGATACGATAACATAACGAATTATTTAGCCAAAGGCCTTGATATTAGATACAATGAAAGAGTATCTAAAGTTGATTATACAGATGAAACTAAGATTCTGGTGACATCGACCAGTGGAACATTCGAAGCAAGCGCGGTTGTAGTGACAGTTCCTTTGGGGGTTTTAAAATCAGACAATTTTCAGTTCGCACCGGAGTTGACAGATGAAAAGAAAGATGCTTTAGATGATTTGGCAATGGGGACTGTAAACAAATATGTTTTTGTATGGGATACCGCTTTTTGGGATGTTGACCTACAATACATTGGCTACACCCCGGAAACGAAGGGTACATTTAATCATTTTTTGAATATCAAAAAATACTCAAACAATAACGCCTTGATGGCCTTTACATTTGGTGAATATAGCAGAACGGCAGAAGATTTAACTAATGTTGAGATTACAGATTTGGTGATGAACAACCTTAAATCAATATACGGAAGCAACGTACCCAACCCAACAAACATGCTCCGTACCAGATGGAATTCTAATGTTAATTCATTTGGATGTTATTCGTTTGTTCAGCAGGGAGGGGAGTCAAGTGCTTATAAAATATTGGCTAAATCTATTAATGACAGAGTCTACTTTGCTGGTGAACATACTTCATTCGATTACCGTTCTAGCGTTCATGGTGCTTATGCATCTGGTATTACCGCAGCAAATGAAATGCTAAAAAGATACAAGTAGAAATCTAAGTCTTTCGAACCTCAATGTTTTTTATTGCTTGTTCAGTCTCTTTTTAATGAGATTGAACGTTCAAGTATAAGCAGCCGTTTCAATGCCGCTTATACATTGTTAGCATTATTTATTCCTTACCAGCAAGCTTGCCAGATAGTCCCATCATAAACCATTAGCTTGTTTGTAGTATCATCCATATATATATCTCCTTTTGAAGGATTGGCTGGTGCAGCTGCTCTTGGTTCCAAGCGCATAACATCATTTATATGAAGTTTTCTCGCAGGTGAGTCGGTTCCAATGCCCACATTACCTATGTCACTGCCGGGAAAATATGGCATGTGCATAACATCTACATATTCACCTAGATCATCTTTTACTTGAAAGATTAAATTATTCGTAGTCGTACCTTCAACCATTATTCTGGCTCCGCGAGCCCCTCCTAATTCACTCATAACCAATCCAGCCTCATTATTTCCTGAGGTTTCAATATTTATAAAGGAAGAATCTGGGTGATAAACGTTAAATGCTTGTTTAAAGTTGACTCCATTTCCAACAGAAACTCTACCCGCCGTATCGATACTGAAAGGGTCAAGATTCAATCCAGACCAAGTTGTACCACCGAATTCTGAATAGTCGGTCCATGGACGAATTGAAAGGATGTTGTCTCTAGATTGATCATTATGAATTCTCCATGTAATTGAAGAGTCAACGTCTCTTAGCCAAATATTTGGGTCTCCAGTTGCATTGTTTGAAATAATAAAATCAGTAAAATTTGAGCCCTCTAAATGCATTCGTTTAGAATTAATATCTACATGATGATCAGTATATGTTGTATCTGCATCTAAATACCAGCTATCTGAATTCATTGCATGCAAAGCATAAGGCACACTTAACAATTGGCTTGTACCTGTAATAGTATAATTAGCTCCACCTGTTGGGTCAGTTTCCGTTTTCACAAAATATGGGCCATTTGCCCAATCAATAGTGGGGAAATCACCACTAACTAATGTTCCGTTGCCGATTTCAATGGAAACCAAACCATTTTGATTGGATGTTGTAGTATGTGTTTCCACATAGGAAGCAGTACCACTTGGTGATCCTTGCAGTATACTGATTTGCATCCCAACAGGAGAGGAAGCAACAAGATTGTCGGCAGCATCTCGGACAACGGCTTGATAGCTCATCATTTCTGGAGCTTGAGCAAACGTGCTCATGGATAATAGACTGGCGACAATAAAAGTGTATAGTTTTTTCATGATTTTATTTTTTCATGATTTTGAAAGTTTTAATGTTTTTAGATTCTGAATTGATGTTCAGATAGTAGATGCCTGAAACTTCGTTCGATAAATTCAACGAAGTGGATACATTCGATATCTTTTTTTTCTGAATTATTTTTCCAGCTTGATCTACTAATTGAAAAGAAGCATTTTGATTAGTAAACTCATCAAATTGAAGTGTAAGAATATCTGTTGTAGGATTTGGAAAAGCCGTGAGTGAAATTGCTATGTCTTCCTCGTTAATACCAACCGAATATATTTCATAAGGTTGTTGAACCCCTTGGTTGGAATTTCCATTAGCACCACTTTCATAAGTGTATGCAACTTGCCCAATACTATAGGCAATTGTTCCGCCACTCCCAGAGGCATTCCCCCCAGAGGTATTGGATGATTCCTGCCCGTAAATACTTCCTGCACTCATACAGAGCGAGAAAAGTAAGGTCAGTTTTGCTTTGTTTTTCATTTGCTATTTATGTTTTGTCAATTAATGCTAATTTAAGAAATAAACAATCGTTGAGGTTCGAAGTTAGCCGAAAAAGAGTAGAAATGCAATTCTAAAATCTTGTAAACATAGAATGCGAGAGATGTTAATAGCTATAGAGTTTCTTTCAACCAACGGTAAAATTCACGCTGCCAAATCAAGCTATTTTGTGATTGAAGTACCCAGTGGTTTTCATTAGGGAAGTATAGTAATCTGCTTTTAATACCTTTTAATTGAGCAGCATTAAAAGCTTCTAGGCCTTGTCCAATTGGCACTCTGTAGTCTTTTCCTCCTTGGATAATAAGAATAGGTGTATCCCATTTGCTAACGTGATTTATGGGGCTAAACTGGTTGTATGCTTTTTTAGAATTCTCATTTAGCTCCCAGTAATTTCCTCCTAAATCCCAGTTCACAAAAAACATTTCTTCTGTAGTACCATACATACTTTTCCAGTTAAAAATACCATCATGAGAAATGAAGGTTTTAAACCGTTTTTCATGAGTACCTGCTAATTGAAACACTGAATAGCCACCAAAGCTGGCACCAATACAGCCAATTCTATTATTGTCGACAAAAGGTTCTTTTGCTATTTCGTCAATAGCTGTAAGGTAATCTTGCATCGGCATACCACCATAGTCTCCGCTAATCGATTCGTTCCAATCAATACCGTGGCCTGGCATCCCTCTTCGGTTTGGTGCAACAACAATGTAGTCATTAGCAGCCATCAGTTGGAAATTCCAACGCGAAGAATAAAATTGTGATAATGCAGATTGCGGTCCTCCCTGGCAGTATAGCAATGTTGGGTATTTTTTAGTAGCGTCAAAGTTTGGGGGGTAAATAACCCAAACCAACATATCTTGTTCGTCAGCTGTTTTTATAATTCTTTTTTCTACCTTGCTTAAGGCAATTTTGCTGTAGAAATCTTTATTGACATTTGTTAACCGAGTTAAGAATCTGGTCTTTAGATCAACAGTAAAAAGCTCGTTAGCATGGTTCATGTCCGTTCTGTTGATTACTAATTTGCTTCCCGATTGCCCAACAATACTTCTTATATCGAACTGCCCTCTCGTTATTTGTTGTACTTCAGCCACATTGTTGTCAAAATTCACCTGATATAATTGCTTAGTTCCGGCAGTCGATGCGGTAAAGTATATAGTTGCTCCATCTTTACTCCAAATAAACCCAGAAACTGTTCCGTCCCAGCCTTTAGTTAAGTTAATTTTTTCAGAGCCTTTTAAAACGATGATGTCGTTTTTGTCAGACTCATAGCCGTCTCTTTCCATACTTAGCCAAGCCAATGTGCCTGTGGATGAATAAGCCGGAGCTAGATCATATCCCATCATACCAGCAGTTAGGTTTTTAGTTTCTTTGGTAGAAAGATTGTATTCGAAAATATCTGTATTGGTACTTTCCGCATATTCTCTTCCTTTCGATTGTTTCGTTACGTAAAGAACTGTCTTACCTTCTGGTCCCCAGATGTAGTCTTCATCTCCGCCAAATGGCTTTTGCGGACAATCAAATGGTTGGTCAAGCATTAAATCAGTTTCTGTATCACCAGTTTTAATCATCACGTGACCATACATTCCATCTTCCCAAGTATCCCAATGGCGGTAACTTAAGTCATCATATATCATCATGTCAGATTCTATTAACTCCGGGTAGTAATCAGTTCCGTATACCTTTTCAATTTTCACTTCTTTTGATATTAATTTTGATTTGCCGTCAGGTGATATGTTTTTATCTACTACTGCTTCTCTGTATGTTTTGATCTTAACAGCCTCGCCACCCGCAATCGGGATGATGTACAATTGATCTGTACCAGCATTTTCCTCAATATTGTATTGTCGAACTTTGTAGATAACTGATTTACCATTTTTAGTAATTCCAATAGCGCTAACCTTACCAATTTCAGCAAGCATTTCCGGAGTTAAGTTTTGCGCGCCAAGACCAATTACCGCTAACAATAATGGGATCATTCCGATTATTTTTTTCATAAGATCAAATTTTGAGGTATAGGTGCTTGAAATAGGTTTCATAGGGAATTAATGAGATTGTTGAGAGTTGCGCTCGGCCGCATTGCAGCAGAGACCAAGTCATCATCAGTATCATAGTATCCACCGATATTCATAGAAACACCTTGAGCTGAATTTAGCTCATTAACAATAGTTGCTTCACTATTAGTTAATTTTCGAGTGAATTCAGTAAATCGAGCAGCTAATTCCGAATCTTTAGTTTGTGTTGATAATTCTTGTGCCCAATATAATGCAAGATAAAAATGACTTCCACGATTGTCTAATTCGCCTACTCTACGAGACGGTGATTTATCATTATCTAAGAATTTGGTTGTTGCATCATCTAAAGTTTCTCCTAGAATTTTAGCTTTTTGGTTGTTGAATTTATCTCCTAAATGCTCTAAAGATGCACCTAACGCTAAAAATTCGCCTAAAGAATCCCAACGTAAATGATTTTCTTCGTTGAATTGCTGAAGGTGCTTTGGTGCAGAGCCACCAGCTCCTGTTTCGAATAGTCCACCGCCATTAATTAGTGGCACAATAGATAACATTTTTGCACTTGTACCAACCTCTAAAATAGGGAAGAGGTCAGTTAAAAAATCTCTTAGCACGTTCCCTGTAACAGATATTGTCTCTAGCCCTTTTACGATTCTTTCTAAAGAGAATTTAGTTGCTGCCGCAGGCGACATAATTTGGATATCTAAACCAGCAGTATCATGATTTGGCAGGTAGGTATTTACTTTGTTGATTAACTCTCTATCGTGCGCTCTTGAATCGTCTAACCAAAAAATTGCTGGTGCCCCTGTTGCTCTTGCTCTGTTAACAGCAAGTTTTACCCAATCTTGTATCGCAGCATCTTTTGCTTGGCATGCTCTCCAAATATCACCCTCATCAACTTCGTGTTCTATTAAAATATCTCCTTTTTCGTTTACGATTCTGATTGTTCCAGCCGAAGACATTTCAAATGTCTTATCATGAGAGCCATATTCTTCTGCTTTTTGGGCCATTAAGCCAACATTAGGCACAGTTCCCATACTAGTTGGATCTAGTGCACCATTCTCTTTGCAGAAATCAATAGTTGCCTGGTAGATTGGAGCATAGCTGCTATCTGGTATGACAGCCTTAGTATCTTGTGTTTTTCCATCTTTATTCCACATACGACCAGAAGTACGAATCATCGCCGGCATTGATGCATCGATAATTACATCACTAGGCACGTGTAAGTTAGTAATGCCTTTATCTGAGTTCACCATTGCAATCCCTGGCGCGTTTGCATAACAAGAGGCAATATCACCTTCAATTTCATTTTTTTTATCTGAGGAAAGTAATTCAATTTTACCTAATAAATCTCCAAATCCATTGTTTACGTCAACGCCTAAATCTTCCAAAGTTGCAGCATGTTTTTCAAATACAGGTTTGAAATATGAACGAACACCATGTCCAAAAATAATAGGGTCTGAAACCTTCATAATTGTTGCTTTCATGTGCAAAGAGAACAAAACATCTTTTCTTTTTGAGTCTATTATTTGTTCGTCAAGAAATGAAACCAATGCTTTTTTATTCATAAAAGTTGCATCAAGTATTTCTCCAGGCAGTAAAGACAAACTTTCTTTTAAAATGGTTTTGTTTTCATTACTATCTGTAAACTCAATATTGACTAATGTTTTCTCACTAATGGTAATAGATTTTTCATTTGCACGAAAATCACCACCGTTCATTGTAGATACATGAGATTTAGAATCTGAACTCCAAGCCCCCATCGAGTGGGGATGTTTTTTAACATAATTCTTGACAGATTTCGGCGCTCTTCGGTCTGAATTTCCTTCACGTAGTACAGGATTTACGGCACTACCTTTAATTTTATTATACCGCAATTGAATGGCTTTTTCTTCATCATTTTTCGGAGAATCGGAATAGTTTGGGATGTTATATCCATGTGACTGTAGTTCTTTAATTACCGCAATTAATTGAGGGACAGATGCACTCACATTTGGCAATTTAATAATATTCGCCTCGGGTGTTTTAGCCAGTTCTCCTAGTTCAGCTAAGGCATCTCCAATTTTTTGGTCATCGTTTAAAAAATCAGGAAACGATGCCAGCACTCTACCTGCTAAAGAAATGTCTCTAGTTTCAACTTCAACTCCAGCTTGCTTCGTGAAAGCTTGAACTATAGGTAAAAATGAAGCGGTTGCTAGTGCAGGAGATTCATCTGTAAGAGTATAAATTATTTTCGTCATTTATTTTGGGTTAAAAGGTTAAAAGTTGTTTCTGGGTAAATGAAAAATACACTAATACAAACTTTTGTATTTATGATATTCCTACTAAATTTAATATCCAAAAACCTCTTCTAATGTTAATTCTTGTAATGCTCCTAACTTGTTCAATGTTTCCATATCCATGTCAGATTTTTTTCCAATTACGCAGTAAACATAGGTTCTTTCCGCGATATTTTTATTGAAAAATCCTGTCATTTCTTCTAAAGTTATAGTATTTAACTTTTCATAAACTGATTTACGAATATCATAGTCAATTCCCTTGTCTTCGAGACTGCGATAGTTCCAGAATAATCTATCCTTAATAATTCTTTCAGATTCTATTTTCTTTAACGAGGAAATTCTAGACTCCTCGAACATACCTTCAGTTCCTTTGGGAATAGCATTCATTAATTCCATCATAGCATCGATAGCAGTACCTAGTTTGTTATTTTGAGTTCCAATGTATGCAGTTAAATAATGTGATTTATCAGCTTTGTTTGGAGTTGTCATTCTTGCTCTTGCAGAGTAAGCTAATGCCTTTGATTCTCGAATTTCTTGAAAGATTATAGAAGACAACCCGCTACCGAAAAATGAGTTGAACATTTGGTGATATGCAGCGTTTTCAGGTGAATATGTATTTCCTTTAGAAATCATTGTCATTTCTGTTTGAATCATATCGTAATCTACAAAATATACGATGCTTTTATCAATAGCAAGCTCTTCATAATTTGATGGGTTTTCAATTACAAGTAAAGATTCTGGCAGTTTGTGGTTCGCTTTAAGTTTTGCGTACACATCGTCAGCACTTGATTTACCATAATAAAATAAGTTATGTTTATAACTAGTTAAAGAGTGAATAATTTCGACAAGTTCTTCAGCTGCAGTTGCTTGCAATTCTTCCATTGTGAGCTGATCATTAAATTCATTGGTTGATCCGTATTGAGCATAATTCTTAATACCATTCATAATTCCCCATTTACTTTTTTTACTGTCTTCGCGAGACTTTATTTCATCTGCAATAAGGTTTATAAGGGCAGCAGAATCCGGTTGAGCATTCTTAATCACGTGTTCCATCAATTTTTGTGCTTCGTCAAAAGATTCTTCAAGGCCAGATAAGTACGTGTATACTTTCGATGAAGACGCTTGTGAATTAAACTCTACACCTAAATTGTAGAACTGTTTTTTGATTTCTTCGTTGGTGTATTTCTCCGTTCCTAAGTAGTTAAGATATTTGAGCGCCAATTTTACCTTTGGATTTGTTTTAAGGTCTTCATCTAACTCTAAAAATAAAGTAAATAGCTCATTGGTTTTGTTTTCAACATAATAGAATGGAACATCTTTCATGAGTTCTTTGGTTTGTAAAGCAGTTTTATAGTCTACAAATTCAGGCTTAAGACGCAGAGACTCCATTTTATCTACCTCTGTATAGAAATCAGATTTAACTTCTCGATTAATTTCTATTGGTGTAATTTGCGGTTTATCTACTTTAAAAGTAGAAGTATCTTCACCGGATTTCTTATAGACTACGCAGTAGTTATTAGTAAAATTTTTGTTGGCCCAAGCCACTAATTCTTCTTTGGTGATTTCCGCCATTTTATCAGTTTGAGTTATATAATCTTCCCAATCGGCACCCATTATAAAAGCATCTCCCATTACGTACGATCTTAGCCAATTCGCCTCAAATTGATTTAGCTCTTCAACTTTTATGTTTTTTATTACTGCGGGAAGCAGATCATCTGAAAATTCAGCTTTTTTCACCAATTCAATTTGAGACAATAATAATTCTTTAGCTTCATCTAATGATTGGCCTCCTTTCGGTGTCGCTTGCATTACAAATGAAGTATAGTCTCTCATTACGTTGGCATAACCAGAAGCATTTAATACTTTTTGTTTTTGTACAAGGTTGAGATCAATAAGACCAGCAACGTCGTTAGACAGTGCATACGACATAAGATTGGCAATTATTGCATCTTCGGAGTGGTAACCGTCTAGACGGTACCCTATAGAAACCCATTCTTGCATAGGGCCATATACTGTTTTTTCTCTTGGTTGCGTAATTGGATCTTCAGTTGGATGAATAGGTTGTGAAACTTCTTTTTTATCCATATTACCAAAGTATTTTTTAATCATGGTAAGCGTAGCATCTGGATCGAAGTCACCTGCTAAGCAGATAGCCATATTATTTGGAACATAGTACTTCTTAAAGTACTCATGTATTTTAACCATTGAAGGGTTTTTAAGATGTTCACCTTCACCAATAGTAGTTTGTGTTCCATATTGGTGTTTGGTAAACATGATTTCATTCATGGCTGCATATGCTTTGCGGTAGTCATTGTCTTGCCCTCGGTTGAACTCTTCATAAACGGCCTCTAATTCTGTATGAAATAAACGCAGTACTAGTTCAGAAAACCTTTCGGATTCTACTTTCATCCATTTTTCTAATTCCGTAGATGGAATATCATTAATGTAAGCCGTTCGTTCCATAGAAGTAAATGCATTTGTGCCTTTTGCCCCCAGTCCGGAAATCATTTTATCGTACTCATTCGGAATCGCATACTTTGCCGCTTCACCTGAAACAGAATCAATTTTTGCATAAATTGCTTTTTTCTTTACCAGATCGGATTCTGCTCTATGTGCTTCATATAAGTCAGAAATATCTTGAAGTAATACTTTTTCTTTTTCCCAATCTAATGTTGCAAAATTAGATGTACCTTTAAAAACCATATGCTCTAGATAATGAGCTAAACCTGTAACATCGCTTGGGTCATTTGTACTACCTGTATTTACAGTAATGAATGTCTGAACTCTGGGCTGATCTTTGTTTACAGATAGATAAACTTTTAGACCATTGTCTAATGTATATATCTGCGCATTTATTGGGTCTACAAAAGCTGGACTCGGATCTTCGTTATTCTCAGTGTTAGGCCCGCAAGAAATTAATACTATTCCTAATCCGATAAAAAGTAAATTTGATTTGAAATTCATTTGAATTTAGATTGATTATCCTGCAATTTTAAGCTTTTTTGTTGTGAAAAGCTAAATGGTAAGGATGATTTAATGAGTGATAAATCGAATTCTTCGATCTCTCATTAATGAGCTTCGATTAATAATCAAGATCTAAGTCGAAGCGCTCTTTTAATTTAAGAATATTTGGATTTTTTTCTGCCATTCTCTTGAATTTATCTACACTAGTATAGGCCACATCTTTTAACTCTTGCTTAACTATTAATGGCCTAATGCTGATAGAATAGTTATTCAGTTTTTTTCTCAAGAAGCTTAACATTTCAGGTGTTTCTCGATTTACATCTTCAAATTGAACTTTGTTTTCTACTTTAAGTTCAATCACAAAATTGTCCAGAAGCAAAGGATTATGCCTCATATAAGTTGTATACAGACTTTCTTTTTTATCTGTTCTTACTTTTTTTGAATATTCTTTCCACAATGGAAGAAGTTGTTCAATTGTGAATTCTGTTGCAGGCTTTGATGATAAATCCTCCTCTACTTGAGTTTTTTCTTGTTTTTCTCCATTTTGCAGGTCTGCTTTTATGGAGATACCGCTGCCGCCTAAAAATCCTTTACCAAGCATAGGCTTTTTCTGCGCCTCTTTTGGTTTTTTCTGAGAAGGTGGAGGTGTTTGGTATTTTGGAGGTTCAGGTTCTGCAATTTTTGGTTTCCTAATAACAGGGTTTTGAACCTCTTTAGTTGCCTCTTCTTGTGTTAATTTCGGCGTTGAATCTCGAATGGACCTACCTCCTGAGAAATCCAAGGTTATGTCAATTTCAGTTACGTCAGAAGTTTTTTTTTCCAAGGAAGATTTAATTGAGCAAAGTTGCATGAGGGCAAGTTCTACAGCTAGTCGTTGATTTTTACTTGTTTTATAACTGATGTCACATTTGTTACAAACATTAAGTGCCATTAGTATAACTTGCATGTCACATTTAGCACTTTGTTCTTGGTATCGTGCTTTAATTTTTTCACCTACTTCGAGCAACTCCAGGGTAGTTATATCTTGACAAACTAACAAGTTTCTCAAATGCTCAGCTAATCCAACAATAAAGTTGTGTCCATTAAAGCCTCTGTCTAGAATGTTGTTAAAGATCAATAAAGCTTCAGGAATACTAGATTTCAAGATTGCTTCTGTTATTTTGAAATAAAAATCGTAATCAAGAATGTTTAAGTTTTCGATTACGGCATCATAGGTAACCTTATTTCTTGAGAAACTTACAATTTTATCAAAAATTGAAAGCGCATCGCGAAGAGCTCCATCTGCTTTTTGAGCAATAATATGCAAACCATCGTGGTCAGTTTCAATTTTTTCTTTAATTGCAATCGATCCCAGGTGACTAGCAATGTCTTCAATTTGAATTCTCTTGAAATCAAAAATTTGGCAACGGGACAAAATTGTTGGAATAATTTTGTGCTTTTCCGTGGTAGCTAGAATAAAGATTGCATGCGCTGGTGGCTCTTCTAGAGTTTTTAAAAAAGCATTGAATGCCGATGCAGACAGCATATGAACCTCATCAATAATATAAACTTTATGTGTTCCTAATTGTGGCGCAAATCGAACTTGATCGATAAGATTTCTTATGTCGTTAACAGAATTATTGGATGCCGCATCTAGCTCCAAAATGTTTAACGACTTACCGTCATTAAAAGACTTACATGAATCACATTTGTTACAAGGTTCTATCTTTTGACTTAGTTTTTCGCAATTAATAACTTTTGCTAATATTCTAGCACAAGTTGTTTTACCAACTCCACGAGGCCCACAAAATAAAAATGCTTGTGCCATGTGGTTGGTTTTCATGGCGTTTTTAAGCGTGTCTGTAATTGCACTTTGCCCAACAACGTTGTCGAAGGTCATTGGGCGATATTTACGCGCGGATACTACAAACTGGTCCATTGTACTTGCTTCAAAGTCTAGCAAATATAATTGATTTACGCAAGCATACAAGTGCGAATTGGCAGTTATGGATAAAAATATTAACCTATTTTAGGCTCACCTTTTTATAATAATCTAATCCACTATCGAAGTGGACCTGAAACTTATAAATCCACTGACTAAATTTGCTAATGTCAAGTGTTTTTTAACAAGGGGTGAAAGCAAGGATTTTTTAACGTCTCTGTCTAAAAGGTTATGAGGCCAAACGAACAATAAAATAGAAACAAGTGCTTGAATTTTGAATGGGTATAAACGCTATTTATATCATTCAATAACAATTTTACGGACTATTGTTCTGATTCTGTGCTTATATGCACAAAATATATTCCCGGATTAAGATTTGTGTTAACTTCAAAGAGATCAGCATTTTTAACAGTTCTATTGTACACATGTTGCCCTATTGTGTTTATTATAATTATGTGATTAATTAAATTAATAGATTTTTCTGATTTTATAATAAATAAGCTGCTATTATTCTACCTCTACAATTTCCATTTCAACTCTTCTGTTTTGCTGTCTTCCCTCCTCAGTGGCATTGTCGGCTATGGGTTTGGACTCTCCATAATACTTAATAATGATTCTCTGATCTTCAATGCCAAATTTCACGAGGTTACGTTTAACAGCTTCGGCTCTTCTTTGAGAAAGCGAGAGGTTGGAAATTTCACTTCCAGCATCATCAGTATGACCCTCTAAAACAAGATTCCATTCAATATTAGTTTTAAGCAATTCAGCGAGCTCATCCAACGCTTTAAGTGATTGATTTCTGATGATAGCACTCCCAAGGTTGTATTCTAGGTTGTTAAATGCTTTTTTAACTACTTCTTTTTCTTCTGTACTGAGCAAAACCAGTGTGCCTTCATCACTATATTCTACCATAGCCAAACCATATTCGTCATTTGGTAAAAAGTTGTAATCGAACTCGATTCTTTCATCTTGTTTTATTGTCATCATATAATCTCCATCACTATTTTTAATAAGTATTTGCATTTCATCAAGCATTACATCTTGACCATTTATCTTAAAAGTGTAACTTTTGTCTGTTGGCAAGTTTTCAAATACAAACGTCCCTTTCTTATCAATTCCTGCAGTGCGGAAAATATTCCCTTCATTATCGACAATAAATAATTCTAAACTAGATTTTTGGGCCGGCAAATAATCGTATTTATGTGTATTATTTTCTTCTTGTTTTGCGGTAATGATTTCGTCTTTGTTATTGTTTCTCAATACAATTAACAGTTCATCCGTCAAGAAAATATCTTCTCCGTCCATCAAGAATACATAAGGCTCGTCTGGAGGTAAGTTATCAAATACAAAGAAGCCTTCATCATTCATTTCAGTTGTCATAATAATTAAACCAGCAGCATTAATAGCTGATAATTTTGTAATTGGACAACCAAAGTTGATTTTTGTACCAGGTTTTTCAGGACATTCATCTCTACTGTCTACAATTCCATCTCCATCGGAATCAGGACAACCATCGTTTTCTTTTGTGCCAGGTAATTCAGGACATTCATCATCGAAATCTGAAATTCCATCTCCATCAGAATCGGGACAGCCATTGAATGCTGCAACTCCAGGCACATCAACACAATCATCATCTAAATCGCCAATACCATCTCCATCTGTGTCAGGGCAACCTTGAAATTGTGCAACACCGTATACAGTCGGACACATATCTTCAGAATCTACGATTCCATCTACATCACTATCCGGACACCCTTCGAATGCTTCAACTCCTGGTATTTCTGGACATTTGTCTTTTTTATCTTTGATACCATCCCCATCAGAATCTCCATTATTGCCGAACGTAAGATTAATACCAGATCTTAGCGTCACATATTTAGAGTTTTGCGGTTGGAACATTCCTAAAACATTATCAGAAATTATATAATACTGAATCGGACCAAGATTAACTCTAGCTCCGAGGCCAATATTGTTCCAACTTCTATTATACACGGTATAACTTAAAGCCAATGTGCACCATTCACCAAATTCTTTATCGAAGTATACAGACATTCCAGGGAATATATTTTCATCAAAAACGTGCATGTATCCATGCGCACCCAACTGCATATCGTAAGATAAATCGTACGTAACACCTAGATGGTACTGACTAGATAAATAGGTCGAATACGCTTGAAAAGTAGTATCAACTCCAAAAACTTTAGAAAGTGTATCCTTAATGTTGTCGAACCCATCATAAACTGTAGTGTTTGCGTCATCTTTTATAAAGTCATTTAAGGCGATTCCATTATATGCATATTCATTTCCAGGAACTGTACTTTTTACATTAGCAACATTGTCTTGCCATTTTACAAAACCAAGGTCGATAATACTTCCGTTAACGTGCCATTTTTCATGGAAGTTATATTCAAATCCCAAATCGATTGCCGCCCCGTGATTTTTGGTAAGTTTAGGAAACCCATTAGAATAGGCAGGGAGACCATTGTTAACTCCAGATGAGTTTAATTCAATGTCGCCACTAGTCGTTAGCGTATAAATATCATCTGGATTAGTATGAAGTAAAATATCGAATTTTCCTGTTTCAAAATTTGAAATACCATTAACGTATTTTAGTTTTACTCCCCATTCGAAATGATCATCCTCTGAGGACCAAGCGTATCCGACACCAAATTCTCTGTAATGACTTGCATCTAATCCAAAATTAAAGTTTAATGTTTCTCCAATGCTTGGGTAATTACCATTAATTCCAAACTCAAAAAAGTCTTTTGGATAAGTAAATCTCGCAAGTACTTTCTCACTTATACTCAAATTAAAATAATGATGGTCATCAATTCTTTTTCCAAATGTGAAATAATCAACGGCAAACGAGGCACTCAAATAGTTTTTATCGGCCATTTTGGTTAATACGTAATCTAAGTCGAGATATAGTGAATCATCTGTGTCGGTGCGAATAAGGTCTGTATACTTAAAGCCAGTATTCCCAAAACTGAAGTACGTTGACGAAAGCACTGGTAAGCCGATATGCATATCAGAGTGAGGCGTAAGGGCAGGATTTGATTGAGACCGTTGCTGAATGTAAGGCATTGTATACATGGTGAAATTTTGCTGAGCAAAGACATCGCTCAAAAAGTAAGCAAATGCAAAAAACAGGAGTATGTGTTTAGTTTTCATAATTGCTATTAAAATTCAGTTAATACTTCAGCGATAGCGCCAATTTTAAATTCGAGTTCGTAGTCATTATAAAATTTGACATTGGTCGTGCCGTTGTTTGATGTTGAAGCTACTGCTTTAATTATCATCTTACTTGCATTGGCAAAATTTCTGGTTTGAGTTTCATTCATGACGATATCTGTTTGAGTTTCAACTTTCGCTGTAACTCGACCGTTGCCATCTATTGAACCAGATTCAGCAACAAGGATATTACTATCGGCATAGGCACTGTCTGTTAGGTTATACACTTTGTTAACATTATCCCATTCTAGAGAATAAAAAGTGATATCGAATTCTAATGGAAATCCGTTTCGAATTCTTGTTGAAAGTGTTAAGTTTACAACGGCGTCCATTCCTAAATCCAAACCAACTGTATCAATCATCGTAAAGTTTTTAATAGTTCCATGCATTGGCAATTCAATTTCTGCATCGAATTTTATGCTACTAGTATCTAAAACAAATAGTTGACTTGCTGCAGAAGGGGTAGAAGCTCCAATGTCATAAACAAAGAATTTTGGTTGATCATTAATCATATCAACAATGTCATTGCCGTTAATTATAAGCGAATCATCGATAGTTTGACCCATCTGACTATATGTTGGTCCAGAAATAGTCCAAGGAGCTGGCAAGGAGCCAGAAACAGATAAATCATATGTTACACCGCTAATGGTATTAATTCCTTCCATTCTGTTGAACGAAGCCTCAATCGTTGTACCAAAAGAGTTTTCCGTATACAATCTAACTTCAGGATTGAATATTGTAAAATCACCAATACCCGAAGCAGAATTGAATAAAGTAATAGCTACAGTGTCCTCTTGCGGTGCGATGTTGCTAATATCAACCACTCCAAAAAGTTTACTGAATTGCAGATTAGAAATTGTTAAATCAATATCTAATTGATCAGAAGCATTTATAGTTCCCCCATTTCCCGTTAAAGTTAGGTCAAAAACTACTTGAAATTCATTCGTAGTAGTTCCACCGTTAGTAAGGTCAAACTTGTAGTTGCTTAAACTAAAAGTAGAGTTGTCGATTGAATTAGCAGCAATGTTAATAGTTTGACTAAAAGGAATTCCACCAATCGTTGCCCCAGGTATAGTAATCACAATATCTAATGTCGCATCGAATCCAGAATTAGCTGTAATATCAAGACTTCCACCCTTAAGCATTATTGAATCTAGTTGATTTGGCGCTACTGCGAACGTCAACGTTTGAGTTTCAGCATAGTTTAGGGTGTTTCCATTTGGCAATGGAACCGGTCCTAATCCTGGGCTTATTGTTTGAATATAACTCTGGTCTGAAATTATTATTAAATCTTCGGCAGTGGAAGAAAATAAAGAGCTTCTGTAAATAAGACTAATAAAACCATCGCCATCAACGTTAATTAAATCTGATTCGTTTTGCTTCAATATTTGATCAAGCGTAAGGGAAGTGAAAACCAAAGGTGCAGCAACTGTAGGATTGTAATCTGTTTTCTTAATTTTATTGAGATTAAAGCTATCTTTAACGCACCCTGCCATAAATAAAATTAGGGCTCCAGCCGCAATATTTTTGTACTTCATAATATAAGAATTTACGTAAAAGTATAAAATTACATTTCTATACCATTATTACCAGTTGAATTAATCAACTATTACTTGATCAACGAGACGATTTACCTGTAGATAAGGTTGGGTGAGAGCCATTTTTCAGCTTTATCGAAACTCATTTTTTTACGCTGGGCATAATCCTTTATTTGATCTTTTTGGATTTTTCCTAAACCAAAATATTTAGATTGAGGATGGCCAAAGTAGAAACCGCTAACGGCTGCTGCAGGTTTCATCGCTAAGCTTTCTGTTAACTTAATATTCGTATTTTTTTCAGCATCAAGTAGTTTAAAAAGCGTCCACTTTTCTGTGTGATCTGGGCAAGCTGGATATCCCGGTGCCGGTCTTATTCCTTTATAAGATTCTTTTATTAAATCTTCCTTAGATAGCTTTTCGTTTGCTTCATATCCCCAGAGCTCTTTTCTTACCTTCTCATGCATCAATTCTGCAAAAGCTTCGGCTAATCTATCTGCTAAAGCTTTAAGCATAATAGAGTTATAATCGTCATGGTCAGCTTCGAAACGGGCTACATGCTCGTCAATTCCAATGCCTGTTGTTACTGCAAAACCTCCAAAGTAATCAGCAATTCCAGTTTTTTTAGGGGCTATAAAATCGGATAACGCCATATTATATCCTCCCTTTGCTTTTTTAGTTTGTTGGCGAAGCATATGAACTACATCTAACACTTCTTTTCGAGAATCATCGGTATAGATTTCTATATCATCGCCCGAGGTATTCGCAGGCCAAATCCCAATTACTCCATGAGCTGTGAGCCAATTTTCTTCGACTATAGTTTGTAACAATTTTTTTGCGTCTGCAAATAACCGAGTGGCTTCTTCGCCAACTATTTCATCTTTTAGGATATTTGGATAACGGCCGGCTAGTTCCCATGTTTGAAAAAAAGGCATCCAATCGATATAGGCCTCAATCTCTTTCAAAGAATATGAGTTGAAAGCTTTAACCCCGGTGAAATTTGGCTTGGTTATGTCACCTTGTTTAAAATCTATTGGAAAATGATTTGACCTTGCATCCTCAATAGTAACGAGCTCTTTAGACAACTGCTTTTTAGTATGAACCTCTCTAAGATTAGCATACTCAGCTTTAATATCTGCAACATATTTTTCTTTTTTTGAACCTAATAAACTCTCCACTACAGTAACGGCTCTTGATGCGTCAAGAACATGAACGGTTTGTGCTTTTTCATAATATTTTTCAATTTTCACAGCAGTGTGCACTCTAGAAGTGGTAGCTCCTCCAATCATCAATGGGATGTTAAATCCAGCAATATTCATCTCCCGCGCAACATGTTCCATTTCATCTAGTGAGGGTGTAATTAATCCGCTCAGTCCAATAATATCTACGTTCTCTTCTTTGGCAACTTCAAGTATTCGTTCGGCGGGAACCATTACACCAATATCTATAACTTCGTAGTTATTGCACCCTAGCACAACAGCGACAATGTTTTTGCCAATATCATGAACATCACCTTTAACGGTGGCCATTAAAACTTTCCCAGCCGACTCAACTTTTCCATCTTTCTCAGCTTCTATAAAAGGCTGTAAATGTGCAACGGCTTTTTTCATTACCCTGGCACTTTTTACTACTTGAGGTAAGAACATTTTCCCGGCTCCAAACAAATCGCCAACAACGTTCATTCCTGCCATTAAAGGCCCTTCAATTACTTCAATTGGGCGGTCGTGGTTAAGCCTAGCTTCTTCAGTATCTTCTACAATGAAGTCTACAAGCCCTTTAACTAAAGCATGTTCTAATCGTTTTTCAACCGATTCTTTTCTCCAATCTTCATCAACTACTTCTACTTTTTTATCTCCTTTAACTGTTTCTGCAAATTCTAACAAACGTTCTGTAGAATCTTCTCTTCTGTTTAAAAGAACATCTTCAACACGTTCGAGCAAATCTTTTGGAATACTATCATATACTTCAAGCATAGCTGGATTCACTATTCCCATGGTCATCCCGTTCCCAATTGCGTGATAAAGAAAAGCCGAATGCATTGCCTCGCGAACCGTGTTATTACCCCTGAAAGAGAAAGAAACGTTGCTAACGCCACCGCTTATTTTAGCTCCTGGTAGATTTTCTTTAATCCATTTGGTAGCATTAAAGAAATCGAGCGCATTGTTGTTGTGCTCATCTATTCCGGTGGCTACAGGGAATATATTTGGGTCGAAAATAATGTCTTGGGGAGGGAATCCGACTTTGTCAACCAAGACATCATAAGAACGTTTACAAATTTCGATTCTTCGTTCGTAACTATCTGCTTGTCCATCCTCATCGAATGCCATTACAATTGTAGCCGCTCCGTATCGTTTTATTAGTTTAGCTTGACGGATGTACTCTTCTTCACCACCTTTAAGGCTTATTGAGTTAACGATACATTTTCCTTGAGCGCATTGCAAACCCGCTTCTATGATTTCCCATTTAGATGAGTCAATCATAATCGGAATTCTGCAAATTTCTGGTTCCGAAGCAATTAGATTTAAGAAGCGAACCATAGCTTCTTTCCCATCTAACATTCCTTCGTCCATGTTTACATCAAGCACTTGAGCACCACCGCGAACTTGGTTAACAGCAACTGATAATGCTTCTTCGTAGTTGTCTTCTTTTATGAGGCGTAAGAATTTTCTAGAGCCAGTTACATTGGTTCTCTCGCCAACATTAATAAAATTAGTTAGCTCAGTTACTTCCAATGGTTCTAAACCACTTAGTTTTAGATTAGGAATTTTAGTCATTTATCTCAGTTGCGCTCCAACTTCCTTTTCGAAAGCTTGCTGAATTTTATTCATCACTTTATCAATTTCCTTGTCACTCAATGTTTTATGCTCGTCTTGCAATGTGAAATTTAAAGCGTAAGACTTTTTGTTAGCATCTAATTTTTTGCCTTGATAAACATCAAATAACCCAACATTCTTAAGTAGTTTTCTTTCAGATTTTTTTGCAATAGTTGCAAGTTGATTGAATTGAACTTCTTTGTTTAGCAATAAAGAAAGGTCTCTGCGAACAGATGGGAATCTGGCGAGTGGTTTGTACACTACCTTGTTCATTTTTAATAAAGAAACTACATTGTCCCAATTAAAGCAAGCATAATACACTTCTTGATCAATATTCAACTTGCCAAGAATTTCAGGTTTTATGGAACCGAAGTCTACTACAGTTTTATTTATGATGGAATAGGAGAGGCCATAATGAAATTGAGTATTCTCAGTTTCTTTAGAAACTATTCCTGGTTTATCAATTCCTAATTTCTCCAATATGCCATCAACAGCTTGTTTGATAGAAAAGAGACTAGAATTTTCTTTTCCAGAGTTCCAGCTTTCTGACGCATTTTTTCCAGTGACAAATAAAACTAAGTTTTTTTCTTGGTCGTATTTATCTTCGTTTTTGAAATATATATTTCCGAATTCAAATAGTTTTAAATCGGCTCTTTTATGGTTGATATTTCTAATAACATTCTCTAATCCTCCGAAAAGTAGTGTTTGTCGCATTACATCAAGCTCCGAACTCAAAGGATTTAACATAACTACTTTATTGTCGTTTTCGTGCCAATCACCTTTAGTTAAGGAGTTATTCATTATCTCGTTATAGCCATTGTTGGCCAGTAGGTTTGAAACTGTGTTGTGCACTTTCTCCAAATCAGGATCGGGAGCATAGCTCAATGATGAGGTTACATTTTTGGGCATTTCAATATTGTTGTAACCATAAATTCGGAGAACTTCTTCAATAGCGTCAACTTCACGCTGAACGTCAACTCGGTATGGCGGAACAGATAGCCATAATGTGTCGTCCGACTCGTCTGTAATTTCAATATCTAAAGAAGTTAATATTGATTTAATTTTATCAGAACCAATCTTTTTTCCGATTAACCTGTTGCAGTTCAATATTGAAAATTCGAATTTAAAATTTTCTATAACACTTGGATAAGTATCAGTTACATCTGAACTAATTGTTCCACCTGCAATTTTTTTAATGAGCAGAGCAGCTCGTTGCAGAGCTTCAACTGTAATATTCGGATCAATACCTCTTTCGAACCGAAAAGATGCATCGGTATTTAATCCATGACGTTTGGCTGTTTTACGCACAGATACGGGATTGAAATAAGCGCTTTCTAAAAAGATATTTGTTGTTGAATTGGAAACTCCAGATGCAAGCCCTCCAAAAACACCCGCGATACACATCGGCTCATCACTGTTGCAAATCATTAAGTCATTTTCGTGTAGTTCTTTTTCTTGGTTGTCTAGTGTTGTGAACTTAGTTTTATTAGCCAACGTTTGAACCACCACTTTCTTACTTGTTATTTTGTCTGCATCAAAAGCGTGAAGTGGTTGCCCTAATTCGTGTAATACAAAATTGGTAACATCTACAATGTTGTTTATAGGTTTTAATCCTATAGAATTTAACCTGTTTTGCAACCACTTTGGTGACTCATTAACAGCAATACCTGTTATTGTTACTCCTGCATAACGGGGGCAAGCTTCTTGATTCTTGATTTCAATATCGATAGACAATTTATCATTATCTTTTTGGAAAGAATTAGTCGCTGGAGCTTTCAATATCGGTTTTTCGCCTAAATTCACCAATACAGCGCGTAAATCTCTTGCGACACCATAATGAGACATCCCATCTGCGCGATTGGGAGTTAATCCAATTTCAAAAATTGTATCAGTTTCAACTGCGAAATATTTGCTGGCTTTAGTTCCAGCAATTGCAGAATTGTCTAAAACCATTATCCCGTCATGGCCAACACCAAGACCGATCTCATCTTCTCCACAAATCATCCCTTCGGATAGCTGACCTCTGATTTTGGCTTTTTTCATTTTAAAACCATCACCTTCAATGGGATGGATGGTGGCTCCAACGGGAGCCACAACCACTTTCTGACCAACATCTACATTTGGTGCCCCACATACAATATTTGCAGGTATACCAGAGCCAATGTCTACTGTTGTAAGATTTAAACGATCAGCATCTGGATGTTTTTCTTTAGTAAGAACTTCTCCAATTATAAGACCTTCTAATCCTCCTTTAACGGATTGAAACATTTCTTCACCTTCTACCTCTAGGCCAGAATCGGTCAATAATTGCGAAACTTTTTTCGGTTCTAAATCGATGGGTAAATATTCCTTCAGCCAGTTGTATGAAATCTTCATGTGCGCCTTCTTATCTTAAGGGGGCAAAAGTATGAATATTAGGTATATTAACCTTGTTAAAGATTAGGTTCTAAAACATCGTTTCAATTGCATGCGAGAACATCTCCTTTATTGATATTCCTGCTTGTTCTGCCTGCTGCGGTAATAGACTGGCTGCTGTTAAGCCTGGAATTGTATTCACTTCAATAACAAATAATTTTTTGTCAGAAACCATGTAATCGATACGAATCATGCCTTTGCACTTTAGTGTTTCGTATATAAATTCGGAAAGCTTAAGACATTTTTGGTAGGTTTTGTTATCAATTCTTGCAGGAGTAATTTCCTGTGTTTTGTGGTCGTTGTATTTCGCTTCAAAATCGAAGAACTCATTTTCGCAAACTATTTCAGTAATCGCTAAAGCTTTTGGTTTATTGTTTTTGGAGAGAACACCGCAAGTAATTTCTGTTCCTTCTATAAATGTTTCTATAATTATTTCTGAATCTTCGTTAAAAGCTTTTTGAATAGCGCCTGATAAATGCTCTGGTGTATTTACTTTTGAAATACCAATACTAGATCCGCCATTATTAGGTTTAACAAAACAAGGTGTGCCAATTTTGTCAAGAATCGTTTCCGTATCAACAGGGTTATCCCGATAAGATAAAATTGATTTTGCGACATTAATATCATAAGTACTTAGTAAGCGATTGCAAATAGCCTTGTTAAAAGTCAATGAAGAGGAGGTTGCCCCACAACTGCTATAGGGCATATCAATCATATCGAAATAGCCTTGTATTTTTCCATCTTCACCTGGAGTGCCATGGAGAATAATAAATACTCCGTCGAACGAGATTTTTTTACCATTTTGCTGAATAGAAAAATCGTTCTTGTCAATTGCATATTCAGTAGCTTTGTGTTCTACATACCATCTGTCTTTAAGGATTATTGCTTTATAGGGTTCGTATTTGTTTTTATCAATATGCTTCAATACGGTTTCAGCACTTTTTAGTGAAATTTCGGCTTCGCCTGAAAACCCTCCTGTTACCACTGCAATGTTTTTTTTCATGTGAGGTTTTATCTAATCTGTAAAGATACTTATATCAAGGGGAGGGTATTGATAATGCCCAGACCAATTAATCAACATTTTGTCGTTAATTGTAATCGATACATAATTTTTCTATTTACTTTGCGTTATTAGGGATTACAAAGGTCAAACATGATTGATTTTATCAAGTTTTTATTTAGTAAAAGGTTTATTGGTCACTTAATCATCGCAGGGTTAATTACAGGTAGCGGTTTATGGGGTGTTTTTAAGTATTTAGATTCTTATACGCTTCATGGTGAGTCGATTACCGTTCCTGACTTTAGTGGAAAAAAGCTAGCTGAAATAGAAGTATTTGCTTCAGGATACAATTTAGGTTATAAAATCATCGACTCCGTTTATAAGCCAAACGTACCAAAAGGAACTGTAATAGAACAAAATCCAAAACCTGATTCTCAGGTAAAAAAAGATCGAAAAATTTATTTAACTGTATCTAGAATATTACCTCCATTAATTGAACTACCGGAATTAAAAGATGTTACCTCTCGAATTGCATACGGAATTATAGAATCAAAAGGTTTAAGGATTGGCGATGTTATTCCTGAGCCAAGTACCTGTACCGACTGTGTCATTCGTTTGGAGATTAAAGGTAAAGAAGTAATTGGAAAAATAAAGGTGCCTAAAAATACTAAAGTAGATATTGTTGTTGGTATTGGAGAGTCTGATGTCATGGTTCCCATTCCCCCTTTATTAGGGTTAACAGAGGAAGTTGCCAAGTTGCTGATGAGAGAGAAAAGTCTTGCTTTTGGAGTAAATGAATGTGATTTATGCGCTACAGCTGAGGATTCCACAAACGCTAGAATTATTCGGCAATTTCCGGAATATTCTTCTACTGCAGCAATAAATTTAGGAGGAAGTATCGATGTTTGGAGAACAGCAGACTCTACTAAATGGTTGTCGATTATTATAGTTAATGATTCATTAGCAACGGATACAATTACCAAATAGTTGAGGTATACAAGTTTAGTTATACTCGTTATTTTATGTTTGCCTGTTTTTGGACAAGAGGAGTTGCATTACTTGAGAACTAATTCGAGTACTCAAAAAGAAGTAAAGCCACTTCAAAAAAGATATGAAGGAATAGATATTACCTATCTTATAGATACACTAGAGCTTCCTTTTTTAGATGACTTTTCTTCTGTTAAGTTGCATAGATATGGAAATACTGGCAAATTAAGCTTTCTAGACACAACCTATGCAAAGTATAGATTAAATGGAGAAATTTTCGATACGATCTTGTTAAGCTTTGATACGACCTACTCTTTTTATTATAGTGTTATAACTGGTTCTATAGATACGTTGCCGAACGAGGTATTGACCATTGAGGAATTCAATGCAGATAGCACCAACTCTTGGATAATAGGTACTTATTGGGACAACAATAATTATTATTTTTCAAATGGAGTCATTATTGATACGGTGCAATTGATTCAAGACACTGTTTTTGTTAATATAATTGAACCAGTTTATGTAGCTTACGATAGTACAGCCCTTTGGACGGATAACCATGTATTTATTAATAATACATTTCATATTGGTGCGCCAACAATAGGTGTGGCAACATTTGATGGAATTGACTCATTGGGCCATGCGTATGATATGACACAAGATGATAGTTATGGGATAGGGGACTATCTTACTTCGAAACCCATTAATTTGGAAGGTAAAACGGACGTTATACTTAGTTTTTATTATCAGCAGCAAGGATTGGGCAATCAACCCGAAGAAGAAGATTCTCTTGTATTAGAATTTTATATCCCAGATTCCGCAAGGTGGGTTCATGGCTGGACAGGTATTTCTGATTCTACAGCGATCGCGAATGGAACAGTTCCTGAGTTTCAATTTGTGTCATTGGGATTATCTGGAGATAGGCTGGCAAAGGGATTTAAATTTAGATTTAAGAATTATGGGACCTTATCTGGGAGTCTAGATCAATGGAATATTGATTATGTCTATTTGAATGACAACAGAACTATGGGTGCAGAAATCAGTTCAGATTTGGGTTTTAAGAGTATAGATCTCGGCTTACTAAATATATATAGTTCTATGCCGTGGCAGCAATATTTACTTGCCCCTGCTGCTTATACAAAAGCCTCATTTGATTTTGAAGTTACAAATCGAAGTGCATTAGATTTATCAGGAGAAAACACGTATCAAGTTATTGACTTAAAAGATGGTGCTGAGATATTTAGCTCAACAGTATCCTTGGGATTTTTTCCAAATTTTACCCCCCAAACGACTAAAGCGGTAAACTTTGCGGTTAATTCGAGTCCTTATAGTTTTACTTTTCCAAGTGATAATGATAATAATAGAGAATTTGAAATAGTTTATGCAACTCACTCAAATACCATATCTGGGCAAGAGCAAAATTTTGATAACGATACCATTCGTCATAAACAAATTTTCAGTTCATATTACTCTTATGATGATGGTTCGCCTGAAAGAGCCTACACAATAATAGGAGCAGGTTCTCAATTGGCTTATGGCTTTGAATTAGAAGAACTAGATACTATTCAATCTATACTCATTCATTTTCCGGAAATGTTTGCCTTATCAGACAATACAATTAAAGTTATGATTTGGGATGAAGCTAACGGTAAACCGAATGATACACTTTATGTTGGTTATCCCAGGGATACAATATATGTGGGAGATACTTTGCCAGTGCGGTTTATGCGTTTTTACATTGATAGAGAAACGATTGTTCCTGCCGGTAGATTCTTTATAGGGTATGAGCAAAGCTTGAATGATAAACTATACGTAGGGTTTGATATGAATTTGGAGTCTCAATCCAATTTATTTTATAATGTAGATGGCAACTGGGAGCCGACTACGTTTGCGGGAAGTTTAATGATGCGCCCAGATTTTGGTAAAGTGGATTTAGATCGGATATATTCTACATCTATTGAAGAAGAAAATGAATCGTCAATGGTGAATATTTATCCTAACCCTGCTAGTTATTCTGTAACTATTCGAGGTGCCGAAAACGCTACTGTTCAGTTGCTAAGTGTTGCCGGGCAAATTGTTTATACTGAGAATAATTTAAGTTACGAATCCACTATCGATGTTTCGCGATTTGAGAGAGGGATTTATTTCTTACGATTAACAATAGACGATAAAGGTACAGAAGACTTCAAATTGATTATTGCTAGATAATGAGTGAAGAATTGGACGATTTTGACGAAGTAGGTCAAGAGCTTGAGATAATCAACCTAAAAGGAGATCCAAATCAGAAATTATTGCGCCTTGATAAATTTTTGATTGATCGTATTCCAAATACTACCAGAAGCAAAATTCAGGCCGGAATTAAAGATGGTTTTGTTTCTGTAAATGGAGAGGTTGTTAAGGCAAATTATAAGGTTAGACCTGATGATGAAATTGAATTAAAGATGCCTCCAAAGCGTGTTATCGAAATTAATGCAGAGGACATTCCAATTGATGTTGTCTTCGAGGATGACCAAATGCTCATCGTGAATAAAGAAGCCGGTATGGTGGTACATCCTGGGCACGGTAACTACACCGGTACATTGGTAAATGCATTAATGTTTCACTTTAAGAATCTACCGCAGCGGGGTAGTTTTAATGACCGACCAGGTATTGTGCATCGCTTAGATAAGCTGACAACTGGTATTATGGTTGTTGCTAAAACGGAGGAATCAATTACGCATTTATCAAAACAATTCTCTAGCAGAACATCGGATAGAAGATATTGGGCATTGGTTTGGGGTGATATTGAGGTAAATGATGGCAGAATTGAAGGGCATATAGGTAGAAGTTTGAAAAATCGGAAGGTGATGCAAGTTTTTCCAGAAGGGGATTTTGGTAAAGAGGCGGCTACAAATTTTAAAGTTATAAAACGGTATGGCTACGTAACACTAGTAGAGTGCAAACTAGAAACGGGCAGAACACATCAAATTAGGGCACATTTTAAATTTATTGGCCACCCACTTTTTAATGACGAATCATACGGTGGGGATAAAATTTTGAAAGGAACAACTTTTACTAAATATAAACAGTTCGTTCACAACACATTTAAAGAAATTCCAGGGCAAGCACTTCATGCGAAAACACTTGTAGTTGACCACCCTATAACAAATGAACGATTAGAGTTTGATTCGGAATTACCGCAAGGTTTTCAAAATGTATTAGACCGTTGGGATAACTACTTGAACAATAGGAAGGATTAGTAACGCTTCCTGGCAATAGTTGAACCTTACTAAGGTTAAACAACGATGAAGAAGATTAATTTACATGTTTTTGTAAACAGTTACTTTTGGTCAATTTTAATTGATTCCTGACACAAATTTTAAACAAGGATTGGATAAATTCATGTCATTTCCTTTATGACAATCTTGTGACAAACTAAAACTTAGCAAGATTCACTTTTGCATAGTGCGTAACACGACAATATTTATTTTTGTTTTATGGAGCTTTTTTGGCTTTGCTCAAAAGCAAGATATTTATGGTAAAGTGCTTGAAAACTTTACTGAAAAACCTGTTGCAGATGTTCATGTTACACTATTTCAGCATAGTCAATCTGTTACGCAAACAACAACAGATAGTTTAGGAAAATTCGTTTTTAGCGATTTAGAAATAGGCCAATATGAAATTTCATTTTCGCATTTATCATACATACCATACACTCTACCCAGTATTGAGGTTGCGGCAAGTAAACCGACTGTAATTAATGGTAATCTCGCCTTTTCTTTCATACAAATGAAAGAATTGGAAATACTTCCTGAAAAAGATAGAGGTACGGCAAATAATAAAATGGCTTTATTGAGTTCATATTCTATCGATGCAGATGATGCAGGAAAGCTGGCAGGCTCACTCGATGATCCAGCTCGTGTTGCTGGGTTACTTCCAGGTGTAACTTCTTACGCTGGGTTCTCAGCTAATTTTATTTCTATCCGTGGTAATTCGCCGAGAGGGTTTAAATACCAAATGGAAGGTGTTGAACTCCCCAATCCTACTCATTTTTCTCGAATAGGAAGTTCGGGTGGCACGTTTACTGTTTTTAGTATGCAAGTAATGGGCAAAAGCGATTTTTTTACTGGCGCGTTTCCAGCTGAATATGGTAACGCCACTGCAGGAGTTTTAGATGTAAATTTTAGAGAAGGTTCAACTAAAGAGAGATCTCAGACTGTTAAAATTGGGACGCTGGGAATCGATATAGCAACCGAAGGGCCAATAAATAAAAATAAGGGCTCATCTTATTTAGTAAACTACAGGTATGCCGTTGTGGGGCTGGCTCGTTTGATTGGGTATCCAACCCAGCCAACGTATTCAGATCTATCTTTTAATCTCAATTTCCCTGTTTCTAAAAAAGGAAACTTCAAAGTGTTTAGCTTGGCAGGCTTGAGCGATAGGGCAAGAATCGCAGTTAGTGATTCTGCTAAATGGGAGCAAGATTTAGATAGAAATCAGCTTAACTTAGGAAGCAAAATGGCAACGATAGGAACTAACTACAAAACTTTAGTTGGTAATAAGTCGGTCTACAGTGTCACTTTATTGGCTGGCGTTGTGAATCAGTTTGACAACAAAGATTATTTGCAAAACAACCTCACTTTACAAACAATAGAGATAAACGATTACAAGTACTTACCAGTTACTTTTGCCACATCTTTTAAGCATAAATTTGGGAAGAGCCACAGTAATAAAACAGGAGCATCTCTAAATTATTCAAGTCACGATTGGAGGGCTATAAAACAGAACCAACGAACTAGTCAGTTAGATACTTTAGTTTTTGGTTCGGGTAGTTCAATTACTTTAAAGGCTTTTACCAATTCCAATTTCACTTTGTCGGAAAAGTGGGTTGTTAACCTGGGTATTCATGGCCTTTATCATACTGTGAACAATGATTATAAGATTGAACCCCGAGCCGGCGTTCAATATCAAATTAATGAAAAAAATAGGATTTCGTTTGCCTACGGAAAGCATAGCCAAGCGGATCATTTCGCCACATACTTGTATCAAATGAGTGAAGTTGACGGGCGCACAATTTATCCCAACAAGGACCTAAAATTGATTACAGCAGATCACTTTATAGGCAGTTATAAATCGAAGTTGTTCAAGAATCATAGACTAACATTAGAGGCTTACTACCAAGCACTAAAAGATGTGCCAGTTGAAGTTGGGGGTACGTTTTCTACTATTAACTTAAATGAATTGGATGATATTAGAGAGCTCGAAAATAAAGGAACGGGCACTAACTATGGACTTGATTTCGGTATTGAACGCTTTGAAGAAAACGGATTATATTATATGATTAATTCGAGTTTTGTGCGATCATTTTATACTGCTGGTGATGAAATAGTAAGAAGTACTGAATATGATTTAGGTTATTCTATTAAATTTCTGCTAGGTAAGGAATACGAAGTAGGTAAGAGCGCACATAATTACCTAGGCTGGAATACTAATTTAGCTCTTATCGGAGGGCAGCCCTATACTCCCATCAACATAGATGAATCGAGGTTAAATCAGGAAACTGTGCTAAACGAATCCGTTGCATACTCTGACCGAGACAATCCGCTCGTTTTTCTAGATTTGACAATTACCTATAAAACAAATAAAAAGAAACGGAGTGCGCTTTGGTCGTTGCAACTTAAAAATATTTTTGCCAATGGTAACGCAATATATCGTGAATACGATTCTGTTTTAGATCAAGAAGTAACGATTCCTTCCTCAAGTTTTTTTCCAAATATTAGTTATAGAATTGAATTTTAGAGCTCTATAACTTAATTCGTTCTTCTCGTTATTCTAACTTACTGTAATAAAATCAGAATGTTTTTATTCTAATACTGCCTATATTTAGACTATTCTATACTTAAATTCATGCTTAGCTAATTCTTCATTAGCTTTCACAATTTTAGTTTTTAAGTTCTCTTTATAGGCAATTGTTTTCGAAAACAAAGTTTCATCGCCTGCAGAAATTATCTGTGCAGCAAGAATACCCGCATTTAAAGAACCATTAATTCCAACTGTTGCCACCGGAATCCCTGGAGGCATTTGAACGATTGCTAACAAAGAATCAAGACCATCTAAGCTAGCTTTAATTGGCACACCAATAACAGGGAGGGGTGTCATTGCAGCGATAACACCTGGCAAATGAGCGGCCATTCCTGCAGCAGCAATTATTACTTTGATTCCATTGTCAGCAGCGCTTTTTGCAAAAGCCTCCACCTTTTCAGGTGTGCGATGCGCAGAGAGCGCATTAATCTCAAACGGAATTTCCATTTCATCTAAAAATTTAGCTGTTTTTTCCATCACCGGATAATCCGATGTGCTTCCCATAATAATGCTAACAAGTGGCTTCATAATATTCTTTATTTGGTGCAAAAGTAAACGCAAGAAATTCATTCAGCAAATTTAATTCTCGACTTTTTGTAAAACACTTTGCCTTGTCGGTTGGTTATTAGTAAATTCGCGGAAAGGGCTCGAAATGGATAAAGTGCAGATTAAGGATAAAAGTTTTAGAAAACACATTTTATGCGATTCTATTCAAGAGAAGGTATCGAAAGTAGCAGATAGAATTAATGATGACTATAAGGCGAAAAATCCTGTATTCGTTGTTGTACTTAATGGAGCTTTTATGTTCGCTTCCGACTTGTTAAAAAAAGTAAATGTGAATTGCGAAATTGCATTTGTTAAAGTGGCTTCATACGAAGGAACTAAATCAACAGGCAGTGTAAAATCTTTAATAGGTTTAAATCATAACATTAACAATCGCGAGGTGGTTATTATTGAAGATATTGTTGATACTGGTGAGACCATAGTAGCACTTTTGGATCAATTAAGTCGGCAAAGTCCTTCTCAGATCAAAATTGCAACTCTATTATTTAAGCCAAAAGCATATACTAAAGATGCTCCAATAGACTACGTTGCTATGGAGGTTGGTAATGAATTTTTAGTAGGATATGGACTCGATTATGACGGCTTTGGAAGGAATCTAGAAGATATTTATATAGTAGTTTAATAAGTAAAAACGCAATTACATAAATCGATAACTATGTTAAACATTGTATTATTTGGACCTCCAGGAGCAGGAAAAGGGACTCAATCGAAGAAATTAGTTGAAAAATATGGGCTAGTTCATATTTCGACAGGAGATGTATTCAGAGGCTTAAATCCTGAATCAGATTTAGCCAAGTTGGCAAAAAGCTACTCCGATGCTGGTAATCTTGTGCCAGACGAGATCACCATTAAAATATTAGAATCGGAAGTAAGTAAATATCCTAAGGCAAAAGGAGTTGTTTACGATGGTTTTCCAAGAACAACGGCTCAAGCAGAAGCTTTAGATGTTTTTTTACAGGGAAAAGGAACCGGAGTAACCATGATGTTGTCTTTGGTTGTTTCGGAAGATGAACTAAAGCAAAGACTTCTTTCGCGAGCAGAAGTTTCAGGAAGAAAAGATGATGCTGATATCGGCATTATTGAAAACAGAATTAAGAATTACAATAAGGAAACAGCACCTGTAGCAGGGTTTTATAAATCGCAAAACAAACTTTTCGAAATCGAAGGCGTTGGTTCCATTGATGCTATTTTTGATAGTCTATGTATTGCGATAAAGCAATTACAAGACTAAACCTTGTTACTTTTAACTTAACCCATTGAACTAATAAATGGCTTCATCAAATTTTGTAGATTACGTAAAGATCAACTGCAAATCGGGTAATGGGGGTTCTGGTTCTGCCCACATGAGAAGGGAGAAATTTGTCCCAAAAGGTGGTCCTGATGGTGGCGATGGGGGTCGCGGTGGGCATGTAATTCTAAGAGGAAATAAGCAATTGTGGACGCTATTGAATTTAAAGTACCGCAAACATGTAAAGGCCGATCATGGAGTCAACGGTAGTAAACAGAAAAGTACTGGTGCAGATGGTAATGATGTGATTCTTGATGTGCCTTTAGGAACTATTGTTCGTGACCCAGATACGGGAGATCAATTATTTGAGATTAACCATGATGGCGAGGAGAAAATAGTAGTGAAAGGTGGTCGAGGGGGCTTGGGTAACTGGCATTTTAAAACATCTACACTGCAAACACCGCGTTACGCACAACCTGGAGAAGAAGGCAGTGAAGGGTGGAAAATACTAGAACTTAAATTACTTGCAGACATTGGTTTGGTGGGTTTTCCAAACGCAGGAAAATCAACGTTACTGTCTGTTGTTAGCGCTGCTAAACCGGAGATTGCTGATTATGCATTTACTACTTTAACCCCTAATCTTGGTATTGTTTCGTATAGAGATCATAGATCTTTTGTGATGGCCGATATTCCAGGAATTATTGAAGGAGCGGCTGATGGAAAAGGTTTAGGGCTGCGTTTTTTGAGGCATATAGAGCGTAATTCGGCGCTGCTTTTTATGGTTCCAGCCGATGCAGATGACATTAAAAAGGAATATGAAATATTACTTGGAGAGCTAGAGAAGTTCAATCCAGAATTGTTAGACAAAAGAAGAATTCTAGCGATCTCTAAATGCGATATGCTAGATGAAGAATTAATTGAAGAAATTAAGGCTTCATTGCCTGATGTGCCGAGCGTGTTTTTCTCATCAATTGTTAAGCAAGGCATTGCTGAATTAAAAGATCTTATTTGGGAACAACTTAATAAACAGTAATGCTCGATTGGTTAGAGCATATAGATACCAAGTTTTTCCTTTTACTTAATAGTTCTCATTCTCCATTTTTTGATAACCTTATGCCTTGGTTGTCTGGTAATATTCTCTGGATGCCCTTTTACGGATGGCTAATTTATTCATTGTACAGAGAGATTTCTAGAAAGCACTTTATTTTGGCAATTGTTGCCTTGGGCGCATGTGTTGCAATAACAGATTTAGTTTCCTTTCACCTATTGAAAGAAACGATTCAGCGTTATAGGCCATGTCACAACCTAGAGATTCAAAGCCTTATTCATGTTGTAGATAAATGTGGTGGGCTACACGGCTTTGTCTCTTCACACGCTGCAAATGTTTTTGGAATAGCGATGCTTTTAGCCTTATTATTGAAAGATTGGAGCATCGTAATTCAGCTTTTTATATGGGCCACTATTGTTGGTTATTCAAGAATTTATTTGGGAGTTCATTATCCAGCTGATGTTATAGGAGGTGCAGCATTCGGAACGCTTATTGGATTCTTATGTTATAGAGTGTTTGTTAAATTTGCTGCATATGAATAGTTGGATTGCCATTTTTATTGGAGGAGGCATAGGGAGTGTTTGCCGCTATGGTATTTCAAAGTTTGTTATAACCTTCGGACAAACTATTTTTCCTGTGGCAACACTATTATCGAACCTTTTTAGTTGTATTGCATTAGGTGTTACTCTTGCTGTGATTTTGCCAAAACTTGAAGGGAATGATTGGTTAAAACCCTTTATGGCAATTGGATTCTGCGGGGGATTTAGTACCTTTTCTACATTTAGTCTAGAAACGTTACAACTTATAAAAACTGGGAATCTTGTTTTCGCTGGTTTAAACATTGCGGTAAGCATTTTGCTTTGCCTAGGAATACTAACTTTAATTGCAAGACATGTATAGAATAAAAGCAATAGCGATAGGTTTAGTTATGATGGCAAGTTTAGTCTCCATTGCTCAAAAACCAAAATTAGTTGTTGGTATTGTGGTAGACCAAATGCGATATGATTACCTTAATCAATATTGGGATAATTTTGGAGAAGATGGCTTTAAACGATTAGTTAATGATGGATATAACTGTAAAAACATGCACTACAATTATGTGCCAACATACACGGGGCCTGGCCACGCTGCGATTTATACAGGAGCTACACCATCTACTAATGGGATAATTTCGAATAACTGGTTTGATAAAGAGTCGGGTACGTTAATTTATTGTGTTGATGATAGCTCTGAAACAACAATTGGAAGTACTTCTATTAATGGTAAAAAATCGTCTCATTTAAATTTGACAACAACATTTACAGATGAATTAAAGCTAACAAACATGGAGTCGAAAGTAATTTCAATAGCTTTAAAGGATAGAGGTGCGGTTTTACCAGGCGGCCACATGCCAAATGGGTGTTATTGGTTTGATGATGCAACAGGAAAATGGATTTCAAGTTCTGCTTTTGTTTCAAACTTACCAGGTTGGGTAATTAAATACAATGAGTCAGAAAAAGCGAAAGAATACCTATCAAGTCAGTGGAATACACTTTTGGATATAGAAAAATATACGTTTAGTGAACCAGATATAAGTAACTATGAAGGGGTTTTGCTTGGAGAACAAACGGCAGTTTTCCCGCACGATCTTAATTCTCTTTTTAGCATTACACAAAATTGGAATTTAATTAGAAACACCCCGTTTGGAAACACCATCACTATGGAGTTGGCCAAAGAAGCTTTGAAAGCGGAACTTCTTGGAAAAGATAACAACACAGATATTCTAGCAGTTAGTTTTTCCTCAACTGACTACGTTGGTCACACATTTGGTCCACAAGCTGTTGAGCATCAAGACACCTATTTACGACTCGATCAAGATATTGCTTCTTTACTTACTGAATTGGATAAACAAGTAGGGGAAGATAACTATGTCGTATTCTTAACTGCTGACCATGGGGCAGTGCGTGTTCCAAATTTATTACTTGATAATAATATTCCAGCGGGTTACTTTAATGGAATTGCTGTGCTGAATAATACTAATAATTACTTATCAGCATTGCATGGAGGAGGTAATTGGATAAAAGCGTTTAATAATTATCAGTTCTTTTTAAATACAGAATTACTATTAGAAAAAGGTATAGATATCGAATCAGTAGAACGTGAATTGGTTCGTTATGCCATGACTATAAAAGGAGTGTCGAATGCATATACGTCAAATGACTTAATTACGGGAAAAGGAGGAAAACCAATGTCTTTAATTCAATTAGGTTATAATCAGAAGCGATCAGGAAATGTTGCTATTGCATTGGAACCAGGATGGATCTATTACGGCCCAACAGGAACCACTCATGGTTCCGCTTATACATATGACACGCACGTACCAATGATTTGGTACGGTGCTGGAATTAAAAAAGGGAGTACAACTCGTGAGATGTACATTACAGATATTGCATCTACAGTTAGTATTATGCTAGACATTTCTTTTCCTAATGGCAATATCGGCAAGCCTATTTCGGAGGTGTTAGATTAGTATTCTTTCAACACCCTGGTTAATTTATCCATTTTAGAATCCTCGAAATCTAGATGTGTTACAAATCGAATACGTTGAGGCCCGAAACCAACCCCAAGTATATCTAGCTCTTTTAATTTTTGCAGGAAGTTGGCCTGTTTAATGTCATCGTTAAGGTCAAAAACAATAATATTTGTTTCTACGGGTAATATATCTTTTACAAACGAGCAAGTTTTCAGCACGCTAGCAAGTTCTTTTGCTCTATTATGGTCTTCGACTAAACGGTCAACATTATTCTTTAAAGCATAGAGTCCAGCGGCAGCTATGCCACCGACTTGTCTCATTCCACCACCTAGAACTTTACGTATTCTTCTGGCTTTATGAATATGTTCTTTACTTCCTAAAAGAACAGACCCAATTGGTGCGCCCAATCCTTTAGATAAACAAATTGAGATAGTATCTAAATGCTTTCCATGTTCAGTACCAATTTCGTTTTTAGCAATAAGCGCATTGAAAATTCTTGCACCATCTAGATGAAGAGGTAAATTCATGTCTTTACAAACGGCAGCTATTTTTTCAATTTCTTTCAAATCATAACAGCAACCTCCGCCTTTATTGCTTGTATTTTCAATTGAAACTAAAGATGTAATGGGTGCATGAATATCATCCGGTTGAATGCTTTTTAGCACATCATCAGCGGTAAATCGACCACCATCTCCAGCTAAAAGCTTTACTGAAGAAAGGGAATTCACTGCAATACCGCCACCTTCATAATTGTATATGTGTGATAGCTTATCACAAATGACCTCACTTCCTGGTTGCGTATGCAAACGAATAGCAATTTGATTCGACATTGTGCCAGAAGGGCAAAAAATACCTGCTTCTTTGCCAAAAATATTTGCTGAAGTATTTTCCAGCTCAATAACAGTTGGATCTTCTTCAAAAACATCATCACCAACGGGTGCTAAGTAAATTGCGTCTAGCATTTCTTTTGACGGCTTTGTAACGGTATCACTCCTTAGGTCTATCTTCATATCAATCTTTTAATCGAATAATGTACTTTTGATTCTAATGGTTGCCCAAAATATAAAATTCCGTCTAATAATTATCTATTTACTGCTAGCGGCATGTATAAATACAAAGGGACAAAATGCCTATTGGGTATTCTTCGAAGATAAATGTGCCACGGAATTTAATCCTTATCTATATTTTAACGAAAATGCCATTCAAAGAAGAATTAAGCACGATTTGCCGCTATATGATAATCGCGATTTACCAATTTGTGAGAATTATTTAAATCAAATTACGACATTTTCAGATTCTTTGGGATATGAAACTAGATGGTTGAACGGAGTTTTGGTATATTGTTCCGAGGATCACCTTAATTCGATAACAGAGTTGCCATTTGTTAAGAGCGTTCGGTCCATGCGCATATATAAGAATGGATTGGCGCAGTTTGATACACTAATTGAAAAATCCTTTACTGAAGAACTACTTCGAAAGCAATTAGAACGTATGGGATTAAAATATTTTAAAAGGGAGGAACTCACAGGTAAAGGCATTACAATAGCTGTGTTCGATGCAGGTTTCCCAAAAGTTAATACGAGTGTCGCTTTTGATCACATCAGAAGACGAGATGGAATTGTTGCAACCTACGATTTTGTTAAGAATAAGGAGAATGTTTATGCATTCAATTCGCACGGAACAAGTGTATTGTCTGGAATTGGAGGTAAAAAGGACGGAAAACAAATTGGCATGGCAACAGGCGCAGATTTTCTATTAGCCCGGACAGAAAATGCTCATCGAGAACCATTTTCTGAAGAGCAAAACTGGCTTAAAGCAGTTGAGTGGGCAGACAAAAATGGTGCGGACATAATTAATAGTTCCTTGGCTTATACCTATAGTAGATATTTTAATTGGGAAATGAATGGTCATGAAAGTTTGGTGGCAAAGGCTGCAAATATAGCAGCTTCAAAAGGAATTTTAGTGGTAAGTGCTGCTGGCAATGATGGCGATAAGTCATGGAAGTATATAGGCACTCCTGGTGATGCCGATAGTGCTTTAACAGTAGGTGGTGTTGATCCGAATACAGATTATCATATCGATTTTAGTTCGTATGGTCCAACATCTGATAAGCGAATGAAGCCTAATGTGACTGCATTTGGAGAGGTGGCTGTAATCGGAAAGTCTGGTTTAACGATCTCACAAGGAACTTCGTTTGCAGCACCTTTGGTTTCTGGGTTTGCTGCATGTATTCTTGAAAACGACAGCACATTAAAAGTGATGGACTTGTATACAGAGGTTGAAAAGTCAGGTCATTTATACCCTTATTATGATTATGCTCACGGATATGGAATACCCAACGGTGGTTATTTTTTAGATACCTTACAAACAGACACATCTCCAACTTTCGAATTCGAAAAGGGAAGCATTACGCTTAGTATAAAGGTTCCGCGGGATAGTTCGAGTCTTGAGAAGACTATCATTTATTATCATGTAGAGAACACAAAAGGTTATTTAGATAGGTACTATGTAGTTTCCGTTGATGAAGAATATCCAATACGGTTGAATTTAGATGAGTTTAAGGACGGTCAGCTTTTGCGAGTTCATTATAAAGGGTACACAGGAAGCTATTATTTTTAAAGAATGAGAACGATATTTATAGTAGTAACTTGCATAATGGGCTTTGTGCATCTTGGATACACACAAACAGTTTTGTTAGAACAGCATGTAGATGAAGACACTACTCATGAAAACTATGGCCCTAATTTACAACACTATCTATACACTACTGTTGGATATTGTTTCTTGGCTGGCAAATCAGAAAAACCGGGTATCCCAGTAAAATATGGAAGTGCTGGTGAGGTTATCTTGGGTGGTAAATATAAGAGTCGAGTGAATGATGTTTTTTCGTTGGGTTTAGGGATGAATTATTCTACTAGTTTTTTCCCTTTGAAACAGGATTCATCGAAAATATATCCCGATAAGGTATTACACGATAAAGAGCGATTCACTTTTAACAACCTTGGTGGAGATATATTCGCAAGAATAAATTTTGATAAACGAAGGGGCAATGTTATTGGCTCTTACATTGATATAGTTGGTTATATAGATTGGGTGTTCTTAACAAAATACAGCACGAAGGATAAGAATTTAGTAGGAGCATTGTCAAATGCAAAAAAAGTAGCTAACATTGGATTAGTTACCACAAACAATTTTAATTATGGAACATCTATTAAATTAGGTTATAAAAGTATAGCACTGGTTGCGAAATATAGAATTTCGGATATGTTTATTTCAAGATATGAGATCCCTGAATTTCCTCGATTTATGTTCGGAATCGAAATCGGGACAATTAACTAGCCTTCGTGCGCAACAACTTCCTTAACTTCAGGCATCATTCTGGTCATAAGGCTTTCAATACCATTCTTAAGTGTCATTGTAGAAGAAGGACAACCGCTGCAAGCGCCTTTTAATACAACGGACAATTGACCATCAACAAAAGCATGAAAATGTATAGCGCCTCCATCTCTGGCAACAGCTGGTGTGATATACTCTTCTAATATTTCAACAATTTTCTTTTCTAATTCTGTGCTTGGTTCTTGAGGCTTGTAACTTCCTTCTGTTTTAGTTAAGTCATCGTCACTGCTGTTTTCCGAAATAGGAGTTGTAAAAACAGAATTGTCGCCATTTAAAAATTCTTGAATGTATTCTCGCAATTCTAAAACAACATCATCCCATTCGATGATTTCATTTTTCGTAATAGTAATGAAGTTTTGCGAAATGAAAATTCCAGTAACAAAAGGGAAATTAAAAAGCCGAGCAGCCAAAGGAGAATTAGAGGTCTCTTCAGAATCAGCATATTCAACAGTAGCTGTACCCTCTAGTAATAATTTGTTTACTACAAATTTCATGGTTGCCGGATTAGGAGATAATTCTGCGTATACTGTTGCTGGTAAGGTTTTTGGTTCCATCGATTATTAAATTTATTACAAAATTACGGCAAAATAAGCTAGGCATGACGTACTTTTACTGTCGACTTAAAAAAGAAATTATATGAAAGCCAAAAGTCTGTTGTTAATGTTGTTGTTTATAAGTCTAGCCTATTTGGGAATGACTCAAAAAATAGATAAAAAAAATACTTTAGTAGTTATAAAAACCTCTGCCCAATGCGAAATGTGCAAGGAAAGAATCTTTAGTGAACTAAATATGCATAAAGGTGTCAAGAAAATAGAGCTAAGTCTAGAAACACAAGAGTTAACTGTTATTTACAATGGAGTAAAAACATCTGAGAACGAATTACGAGAGGCAATATCAGAGATTGGTTATTCTGCTGATGATATTAAACCCGTGAAGGAAGCATATGAGAACCTGCCAAAATGTTGTAAGAAGTCAAAAGATCAATGATGGCATTAATTAAGGTTTGTAGAGGTAAAAACCCCCAATTTGGCGAGGACTGCTACCTAGCTGAAAACTCAACGATTATTGGTAATGTAACTATGGGAAACCAATGCAGTGTTTGGTTTAATGCTGTAATTCGGGGTGACGTTAATTCCATAATTATGGGGAACAAAGTTAACATTCAAGATGGGGCGATAGTTCATTGCACTTATGAAAAGGCTGCAACAACTTTAGGGAATAATGTTTCAGTTGGGCACAATGCCATTATTCATGGCTGTACCGTTCGTGACAACGTTTTAATAGGTATGGGAGCTGTTGTAATGGATGGTGTTGTAATAGGAGAAAACTCGATAATAGCTGCTGGTGCTGTAGTACTAGAAAATACTGTAGTTGAGTCAGGGAGTATTTATGCGGGTGTTCCTGCTAAGAAGGTAAAGGAAGTCAGCCCTAAATTATTTAAAGGGGAAATTGAAAGAATTGCAGATAATTATACGATGTATTCGGGGTGGTTCAAAGACTCCGAATAGCGTAGTTTGCTGCGCGTATTTTTTTTAAAAACATTTCTAATATATCGTACTTAGCATTTGTGTAAAATAAATGCTCTCCAGGAGATTTTGCAGAGTTTAGTATGTCGGAGTCTTTTAAGATGTTTTCAGTTTGTTTAGCCACAGCCTCTCCAGAATCTATAATTGTTACCCCGGGAGGAATAATTCTTTTAATTAAAGAACTAAGAAAAGGGTAATGTGAGCAACCTAAAACGATATTATCTACATTTTTGTCAATCATTGGTTGAAGATACTCACGCAGTAATAGTTCAGCATTATCAAGATTTCCTGATTCTACTATGGTAACTAAACCTGTCCCTATAGATTCGATTATTTCAACATCTCCTCTGTATTTTTCGGATGTATTTAGAAATAGTTCGCTAGCTAAAGTTCCCTTGGTTGCTAGTATTCCAATTTTACCTGTTTTAGTATTGATTGCAGCATGCTTAGTTGCAGGCTCAATGCCAATAAATGGTATAGGATAAGTCTCTCTAAGTTTCTTAATCGAGTTGGTCGTAGCTGTATTGCAAGCAACAACAATTAATTTACAGTTTTGGGCAAGTAACAACTCAGTATTCTTGATACTAAGTTCCGTAATTTTTTTTTTGGACTTTTCACCATAAGGAGCGTTACTGCTGTCCGCAATATATATGGTTGACTCGTTAGGTAAAAGTTGATTAATATCTTTCCAAATCGAAAGACCTCCAACTCCAGAATCGAATATGCCTATTGGATTTTTGTTCAAATTAGGTCAAAAAAAATCCCGAATAAATCGGGATTTTTTAAATTAAAATTTTCTTATTCAACGGGAATAGAGGCTACAGTTGTTATTCCTAGTTTCTTTTTAACCAAAGGGAGAATGTTATCGCCATCTGGTTTGTGAAGTAGAACTGCAGCATCAAATACATAATTGTATCCATTTTCAGCAGCGACTTCAGAAATTGCTTTTTTTGCTATTTCAACAAGACCTTCCATTAATTCTACTTCTCTTTGTTGAATTGCTTCTTGAGCAGAAGTTTGAAATTGTTGAATTCTAGTTTCTAAATCTTGAATTTCAGAAATTTTTGTTTGAAGTATTAAATCACTCGCTGTTCCAGAAGCTTCCATCTCTTGATATTCAGCAACTTTTCTTTGGTATTCTTGAGACATTTGCTGAAGACTAGCTTCAAGAGTTTGGTATTCGCCTTGAAGCTTTTTTTCTAACTCAGCTCTTTCTGGCATTGCTGCAAGTAATTCGTTAGAATCTATATGAGCGAATTTTCCCTTTTGAGAATAAGCAGAAACCGATACAGCTATAAGAAGCGTAAACAGAGTACTTTTTAAAATATTTTTCATTTGTTTTTTTTTAAGGTGTGCAAATTTATTTACTTCCAGTTGAATAACCTAATTTTTTCAGCACATCATCACTTTTATCGTATCGAGTGTTTGCATATAATATATTAGATTGCCCAGCACGATCTAAAATAACTGAGTAGGAACCAGCCTCAGCAATTTCTTTTATTGCATTATATATCTGATCTTGGATAGGTTGAACAAGTTCTTGCCTTTTTTTAAAGAGGACTCCTTCTACGCCAAATTTCTCTTTTTGAAAGTCTTTAACTTCTTGCTCTTTTCGAATGATTTCATTTTCTCGTTTAGCTTTCATGTCTTCGTTTAGCAAGATTTGTTCCGCTTGATATGCTTTGTAAAGTCTGTCTATTTCAGAATATTTTGCTTCAATTTGTTGCTGCCATTTTACAGAAAGTTCGTCCAACTGTTTTTGAGCAGTTTGGTATTCTGGAATATTTTTAAGAATGTAATCTGTGTCCACGTAGGCAAATTTTTGAGCAAAAGAAAATGTTGATAACCCAATAAGAAATAGAAGTAAAGCAGCTGTTTTTTTCATGGTTTAAATTTAATTCATCTAGGAGTAAACAAAATTGATGCCAATCTATAACTCTCCAAGGTTAGCGCCAATTGTGAAATGTAATTGTCCTTTTTGCATATTAGGGAAATCAGGAACATCGTCTATTCTCCATGCATAATCCAGACCCAGCAAACCAAACATTGGTAAGAATACACGAACTCCAACGCCACCTGAACGATATACGTTAAATGGGTTGTAATCGCCAAACGAACTCCATGTGTTTCCAGCTTCAATAAAGCTGAGGCCGTAGATGGTGGCAGACGGATTTAGTGATAGCGGATATCGAAGTTCTAAGGTATATTTATTGATAATACTTGCACCTCCGACTGGAGATAAAGTATTATCATCATAACCTCTGAGGGCGATTATTTCTCTGCCGTCTAAGGAGAACCCAGTAAGACCACTCCCTCCTAAATAGAAACGCTCTAAAGGAGCACTGCCCAGTGCGGTGTTATATGAACCTAGGTAGCCAAAGCCAACTCTTGTATTAAGTACCAAATCTCCGACGATTTTGGTGAACCAAGAAGTAGTAAATTTCCATTTATGATATTCAATCCATCTATATTTATCTTGATCAGACATTTCGTTATAATTTGGATCCTCGGCATCCAATAAAGAATAAGGCGGAGTTGCTTGTATACTCAAAGAAACCTGTGAACCGCTTCTAGGATATATCGGTTGATCTATTGAATTTCTTGAAATATTAATTCTGTAAAACAAGTTGTTTGCAATACCATCTCTAAAGATAAATTGGTTCCATTTGTCCATGATATAATGCTGATAGGTAAATTCTTGGTATAACGTGAAGTAGTCATCAGGCCAAGAGAGCCTTCTTCCCAAACCTATTGATCCTCCCGAAATAATAACAGACGCCCTAACTGGATTGCCAATTTTTTCTTCAGAAATTATGTCTCGCACAAAGATGTTATCTTCTTTAAGCCATTTATTTTCACCATTACTTTGTATTGAATGGGATGCCGTAAATGTAAATGAGTTTGGTCTTCGACCCCCCAACCAAGGTTCGGTAAAAGAGAAGTTGTAAGACTGAAAAAACAATCCGTTAGACTGGGCCCTTATGCTCAATTTTTGTCCATCACCTGAAGGTAAAGGAGACCATGTACCTTTTTTGAAAATATTACGTGCAGAAAAATTGCTAAAAGAAACACCTAATGTTCCGACGACACGACCACCGCCCCATCCGCCAGAAAGTTCGATTTGGTCAGAGGATTTTTCTTCAACAATATATTCTATATCAACTGTTCCGTCTGATGGGTTAGGTTTTGGTATAACGTTTAACGTTTCTGGATTGAAATATCCCAGCTGGGCCAATTCACGCTGTGTTCTAATGATATCAGACCTTCTGAATAATTGGCCTGGTTGTGTTCGAATTTCTCTCATTACAACATGATCGTTAGTCTTAGAATTACCGACTATTGCTACTCGATTAATCCTTGCTTGCTTCCCTTCATATATTCTCATTTCGAGGTTAATTAAATCTTCTGTAATACTCGTTTCTATTGGGTCTATTTGAAAGAATAAATAACCATCGTCCATATAAATTGAACTAATATCTCTCCCGCTAGGATTCATGAATAATCTCGTATCTAACAAACCTCTATCGTAAATTTCTCCTTTTTTTATTCCGAGAACATCATTTAATTGCTTTGTACTGTATTTTGCATTTCCAGACCAAACAATGTCTCCAAAGTAATATTGAGGACCCTCGTGAATTGTCATTTCAATACTTAAATCTCCTCCATTTCTGTACAATGTGTCGAATTTTACGCTTGCATCACGGTAACCTTTTTCGTTATACTTGGCGACTATTGTTTTTTTATCGGTACTGTAATTTTCCTCTAAATATTTAGAAGACTTCATAACACTAATTCTGAGATTTTCTCCAGCATAGGTAATGAAGTTGTTTCTAAGCGTTACAAGATCTCTTTTTATAATGTTCTTAAAACTCGAGAAAAGAATGGTATCAAATTCAATAAATGGTTTGAAATTCGTTTTACGTTTAGTTTCTTTCATCGCCATCCGAATCTGCCAATCTTCTAGGGCAGTATTGTCGTGAATCAAAATTTTATCAATTTTTACTTTTTTGTTTTTGACAACATTGAAGACAACAATGATTTGATTTACAGAAAGCGTGTCTTTAATCTTGTCGACGTTAATTTCTACATCAAAGAAACCTTTGTCTATGTAATAATCTTCAATCGTATTAACTGCGACGTTTAGCAGGTTTTCATTCATTATTTTCCCAGTATGAAAACGAATTTCCTCTCTGATATTATCAGCATCAGTTTTGTTTATTCCTGTAAACCTATACTTGCGCAGTCTCGGAAGTTCGCTTACGTGAATGTTTAAATAAATTTGATTCCCTATAACTTTAGTTGCAGATAATTGAACATCGTCAAATAATTCCTGTGCCCAGAGATTACGAATTGCCATTGCAATCGCATCTCCTGGTACAGATATTTTATCTTCAGTTGACAAACCAGAAAGTAGAATTAGTGCTTGTTTATCTAATTGCTCAGTTCCAGATACTGTTATTTCAGCAATAGCATAGGTAATAGGATTGGCGTAATCCAAAGCTATTGATTTATCGCCAACGGCAATTTGTGCATTTACTGATGCACAAGTAAATAGCAAAACGAATAGGTATCCTAAAATTCTAATAATCAAGATTTAGTTGTGATTTGTTCGGCAGTTAGTCCAAATCTACGTTCTCTATTTTGGTAATCGAGAATTGCATTATGTAAATCAGGTTTTCTGAAATCTGGCCAAAGAGTATCTGTAAAGTACAATTCAGCATACGCTAATTGCCACATTAAAAAGTTACTTATTCTGTGTTCGCCACTTGTTCTAATCATTAGCTCTGGGTCAGGAATATTAGCCGTTGTAAGGTAGTTAGAGAAGTCCTCTTCACTAACTTGTTCTTTCAATGTACCTTCTTTTGCCTCCTGGATGAATTTATTCACTGCTTGTAAGATCTCCCACTTTGAGCTATAGCTTAAAGCTAATACCAGGGTCATTCGTTTGTTTTTTGAAGTTTTTTCAATGGCTATATCGAGCTCTTTTTTTGTGCTTTGTGGCAAACTTTCTATGTTTCCGATTACCTGTAAGCGAATATCATTTTTGTTTAGTGTTTTAACTTCTCCGTGTATTGAATGAATTAATAACTCCATTAAGGCGCGTACCTCTATTTTGGGCCTTTTCCAGTTTTCTGTTGAAAAGGCATAAAGTGTCAGATATTTTACGCCAATTTCGGCGCACCCTTCAACCGCATCTCTAACAGATTTTATGGCATTTTTATGTCCGAAAATGCGAGGTTTTTCTCTCTGTTTCGCCCATCTCCCGTTACCATCCATAATAATAGCGATATGCTTTGGAATCTTGTTTTGGTCAATATTTTCGGGAATACTCATTTGGGTAGTTTCGAAGCCTGGCAAAAGTCGTTAAAATATATTGAAATGAGCAGGTTTTATTGGCATTTTACTTTCATTTTAATAGCCAATTAATTATTATTTGGGTGCCAACAACTATTCAGTTTACTACCTAATCTAATTGTAAGAGTGGCCCCCGCAAAAGAATAGTAATCATTTACTTTAGAATTTCCACGCTGTCTTCCACTTGAAGCATAGGTGGTGCTAACGTCATCAATATAATCGGTCCATGTTTTTCTCTGACTCCATTCTATGCCAAATAAAAAGCGATTAGAAAACTTAGCTTTAATTCCAAAACCAATAGGCAATACTGCGGAAACTTTTGAATAGGTTACTCCTTCTGAATTTCACGTTGCCAATTCTTGACCACCACTATTGAGTGCAGTTGTGGGATTATAGCGAAATGCACCAACACCAAGAAATAAATAAGGAGAAAAATAAATGATATCATTAGCAACACAGTATGGGAAAAAGTTGAATTCAGCTTGCCCTGAAAATTCATAAATTTTTGATTGAAAAGATATTCCTCTTGATTGCTGAGCGACAGAGCTACTCAGAGCATCGTCTCCGTTAACGGTTCCATACATGCCATTTAAACGAAGTGACCACCTTGAGTTTAAATTTCTCCGCAGAACAATACCCAATGCCCAATTTGTGAGAGCAGGGTTAAATTGTGAGGCGGGATTTAAATCTCCATTATAATAGGATGCTCCTCCGAATATTCCTAACTCGGTACTTTTAGTATTAGGAACACTTTTCTTAAGGATACTATTTTTCTTTTCAAAATGATCGCTTTCTTGCGGGATAGCGAATGCAGGAATCAATAATAGTATAATGAGCCACTTGTTCACAGAGGTAATTTTATTTTTTTGAAGTTGAACAATTCGTAAATTGTTCAACGCAGGCTTATTAATTTTATTGTTTAGATTAATTTCTTTGGTCCAGGCCCCAATTTAGTTTGTTTCGGATTGTACCTAAAATGTTTTCATTATGCAATCTTGCTAAGTTAATAGTGAAATTATTTTTGCTAATTTTTAGCTCAACGGATGAATCTATAGTTTTCGAACGGGAATCTAGTGACACCAAAAAATCTTGACTGCGTCCTTCAATTTTTAGAGTAAGTACTTTGTCGTCAGGTATTACAATCGGTCGAACGTTTAGATTGTGGGGGGCAATTGGGGTTATTTCAAAATTATTAGAGCCAGGTAATATGATGGGTCCACCACAGCTCAAAGCATAAGCTGTTGATCCTGTCGGAGTAGCAACAATAAGTCCATCTGCCCAATATGAATTGAGGAAATCGCCTTCTATAAAGGCATTAATAGTAACCATAGATGATGAGTCTTTTTTATGAACAGTAAGTTCATTTAAGGCGAAATTATTGGTGCCAAAGAGGTTGTTTTCGGTTTCAACTTTTAGCAGCGAGCGCTGGTCTAGCGCGAATTTTCCAGAAAAAACATCTTCTAAAGCTGTTTCTATTTCGTTTATCGAAACCCCAGAGAGGAAACCGAGTCTACCTGTATTAATTCCGATAATTGGGATATTAGAATCGCGGATAAAGGTTGTTGAATCTAGAAATGTACCATCCCCACCTACACTAAAAAGAAATTCTGCGGTGTTAATGATTTCAACGTTTTTGGTAAATGGCTTTACCTTGGAAGAAATATTTATTCTAGGTTTTAAGTAGTCTAGAAAGGGTTCATAAATCACCACTCCAATCCCAATTGAATCTAGTTTATCAAAAAACTTTTGAATATATGGTGCAAAATTATCTGTGAATTTCCGACCGTATACTGCTACCTCCATTGGTTAAAGATCAAGAAATTTCATAAACGAATCGTAGCGAGTTTTTAAATCTTCTTCACGTCCACCTTGGTCATAGGCTGCTGTTACGATGTAGTCATATCGATTAAAGGTCTGTAAAATTGCCCCTAAATCATTGCGATTAGTCTTAAATGTAAGTTGAATTTTAGTAGAATCAGGATGAGATGTAATAAAACTTCCCAAAATCTTGGCATTATTACTTTCAACAATTTGAGCGATTTCTGCCAAGGAATAATCGTTAACATTTAGCGCAAGTTCAATAATTCCTCCGGTATCGCTAACAACTGACATTTCAGCAATTACCTTCATTAATTTAGAAATAGTAATGCTACCTATATATTGCTCTTTGCTGTTTAAAACAGGAATAACCGATAAATTATGATCCGAAAGTGTTTTTGCTACTTCAAACAAATGATGATGTGCGTAGGAAAAAACACTTATTAAAGGGACACGCGATTCATTAATAGAGTTTGATGCAGAATCTAAATCTAACAGATCTGATTCACTAATTATTCCCAAAAAATCGCGTCCATCAACGACTGGTAAATGAGAGACTTTAAATTCATCCATCCAGCTTACAGCTTTTAGAGCTGGTTCATTTGGTTTTAGCGGGGGTATTTCTTCTGTTATTAGATCTCTTGCTATCATTCTACTTAAACGAGTATTTTTGCACGATTAGTACACAAACATAGATAAATATTGTTCAATGACAAGGTTAAGCGTTAATATCAATAAAGTGGCCACACTGCGCAATGCGCGAGGAGGAAATGTTCCAGATGTAGCTAAAGTTGCATTGGATTGTGAGCATTTTGGGGCAGATGGAATTACGGTTCATCCTCGACCAGATGAGCGGCATATTCGTTACGACGATGTTAGAGATTTGAAGCCGCTCTTAAAAACAGAGCTTAATATCGAGGGATATCCAAACCAGGAGTTTATTGACTTGGTTCTTCAAGTTAAACCAGCACAAGTTACCTTAGTGCCAGATCCTCCTGGGGTATTAACATCAAATGCAGGTTGGAACACAATTAAGTATGAAGCTTTGTTGTCAGATGTGGTAACTGAATTTCAACTTGCTAATATTAGAACATCGATTTTTGTTCAAGCAGATTTAGCGCAAATAGAAAATGTTCCTAAAACAGGTGCCGATAGAATAGAGTTATATACAGAGTCTTATGCAGTTAATTTTTTATCAAATAAAGAGGCAGCAGTTGCTCCATTTGTTGCGTCGGCAAAATTGGCTTATACTTTAGGGTTAGGAGTTAACGCAGGGCATGATTTAAATTTAGACAACCTAAATTATTTCGCTAAAAAAGTTCCCTATTTAGATGAGGTTTCTATTGGACATGCATTGATAGCTGATGCACTTTATTTGGGGCTAGAGAATACTGTTCAACTATATCTTAGGGAGTTGTTATAGTATTAAAATTAGTGAAGTTGGCAAGTTAGAATTTTACTAAGCTTTAAAGATACCAAACCAAATGAACCCGAAAGTTTAACAAACTGATTAACTAAGATAAAATGGAGTTATTTTACAAAAAGATAGGACATGGGCACCCACTAATCGTGATGCATGGATTAATGGGAATGCTTGATAATTGGGCCACACCTGCAAAAGTATTAGCCCAGCATTTTGAAGTCTATTTGGTAGATCAACGAAATCATGGACATTCGCCACATAGTGATGATTTTAGTTACCAAGAAATGTCTGATGATTTGTATGAGTTTATTATAACCCATCAGCTAGAAGGAGCAAATATCTTGGGTCATTCTATGGGAGGAAAAACTGCTATGAAATTTGCACAGAATTATCCGTTGCTTTTGAATAAGTTGATAGTCGCAGACATTGCACCTAGAGCATATGAGGTTCATCATGAACAAATTTTGGCAGGTTTGTTAGCAGTGGAGCTAAAAATCATCCATAAGCGCAGTGACGCGGATAAGATATTGAAGCAATATGTTTCCGAGGTTGGTGTTCGTCAGTTTTTACTAAAGAATTTATATTGGCCGGAAAAAGGAAGGCTGGCTTGGCGATTTAATCTGAATGTGATTAGTGAAACTATCGAACAAATAGGAGAGGCGATTAACGATCGCCAATACGATGGAGAAACATTATTTATAAGGGGTGAAAGATCGAATTATATTCAAGATTCAGATAAAGAAATGATAGATATTTATTTCCCCAATGCTGAAATTGAAACGATAGCTAATGCTGGACATTGGGTGCATGCTGAACAACCCGATCATTTTCTAGAGTGTATTTTGGATTTTTTGAAGTAAAATATTTGGATAGTCGGTGATTATGCTATCCACATTTAAGTTAAGCATTCTTTCAATTTGTTCCTCACTGTTAACTGTCCAGACAGAGAGTTGCATCCCTGCATTGCGAACTTGCCGCACTAGTCTCTCATGAACTAGGGAATAATGAGCAACGTAGAAATCGGGCATGAAATTGACTAAACTCATGTTGGAACGAAAGTCGTTGTATTCTACAATATAACCAAGTTTTATCTCAGGGTATAATTGATGAATAATACTCAGGGGTCTAGTATCAAAAGACTGTATTATACATCTACCTGCAATTCCTATTTCAAATATTTCATTTATCAGTAGCTCAGCATACTTTTTAGGAGGTGGGTGGCATAAGTTGTCTGTTTCGACTTTGCCTTTAAGCTCAATATTATAGATAATATTTTTGGAGTGCTTATCCATTTCTATTACTAAATCCTTGAGTAATGGTTTATGAGCCTGCGTATTTAACTGCTTTGGAAACCGAGGATGTGTCTTCGATCCACAGTCAAACTGTTTAATCTCCTTGTAAGACATTTGATAGAAGTTGAATTCATGATTTTTGCTAAGTTCAATTGAGGGGTGCGAACAAAACTCAGCATTGGGAAACGGTTCATGTGAAACTAAAATTTGGTTATCCCCGGTAACAGTAATATCTAGCTCAATATAGTTACAGCCAAGTTCTATGGCTTTTATAAAACTAGGAATAGTGTTTTCAGGGAGTAAACCTCTGCATCCTCTGTGTCCTTGAATTGTTGGCATATAAAAAAGCTAAGACGAACTTAGCTTTATTTTTATAATCCTAACAGAACTTCTTCAGGTGGTTTAGCTCCGAAAATGAGTTTCGTTGGGCTTTCAATCATTTCTTTTACTTTGTATAAAAAGCTTACAGATTCTTTTCCATCTATGATTCTATGGTCGTATGAGAGTGCTAAATACATTATCGGTCTTATTTCAACTTTTCCATTCACCGCCATGGGACGGTCAACAATGTTATGCATTCCTAAAATTGCACTTTGTGGAGGGTTAATTATTGGTGTGCTTAACATAGAACCGAAAACACCACCATTTGTAATTGTAAATGTTCCTCCTGTCATTTCTTCTAGAGATAATTTTCCGTCACGCGCTTTAATTGCCAACCGTTTGATTTCAGCTTCGATTTCGGCTAAGCTCATTTGCTCAGCGTTTCTCAAAACAGGAACCATAAGACCTTTAGGTGAGCTAACAGCAATGCCAATATCAGCATAGTTATGCGTAATCATGCTACTCCCATCGATCATCGCGTTAACAGAGGGGTATAGATTTAATGCCTCAGTACAAGCTTTGGTAAAGAATGACATAAAACCTAATCCAGTTCCGTGTATTTCTTTAAACTTGTCTTTATATTTCTTACGAACCGCCATTACATTGGTCATGTCTATTTCGTTGAAAGTTGTAAGCATCGCGGTTTCGTTCTTAACTGAGACTAACCGCTGGGCAATTTTTCTTCGCAGGGAAGACATTTTTTTAGAGCTTTCGTCTCGAGTCCCTCCCCAGCCAGATATAGCATCACTTTTTATCCCCCCAGAGAGGTATGAAACAACATCTGACTTGATAATTTTACCTCCATCGCCTGATCCTTTTACTTTATTTGAGGTAACTCCATTATCACTCATCATTGCTTTTGCAACAGGAGTGGCTTTCGAAGAGGTATTGTCAACAATATTTATAGGAACAGAAAAAGCTTCTGGAGTTCTTTGTGTAACTTTTGGACCCTTGGCTTTTTGTTCAGTTTTCTCTTTTTTCGGAGTTTTAGCACTTGTGTCAATTTTACAGACGATTGCTCCAACAGTTATCGTATCTCCTTCTTCTGCAAGTAATGTGATTATTCCGGCTTTTTCAGCGGGTAACTCTAATGTAGCTTTGTCTGAGTCGATTTCAGCAATGGCTTGATCGATTTCTACATAATCACCATCTTCAACTAACCATTGGGCGATCTCCACTTCTCCAATTGATTCTCCTGGGCTCGGCATTTTCATTTCTAAAACAGACATCTTCTACTTTTTTGTTTGTGATTTATTTAGTTACTAAAGAATAACTGAATACTTTATCAATTACTTTTTGGTGGCGAATAGAATGTAATTTTGAAGATCCTGTAGCGGGACTTCCACTAGCATTTCTAGAAACTAACTTGAAAGGAATGTCTCTTAAACGACTCAAAACATGCATCCAAGCGCCCATGTTTTCTGGCTCCTCTTGTGCCCAAATTATGTTTTCTGCATCTTTATATTTTTTCAACACTTCTTTTATTTGTTTTTGGGGTAGTGGGTAAAGTTGTTCTAGACGGACTAAAGCAATATCATTAATTTCTTTAATTTCTTTATTTTCTAACAAATCATAATAGAATTTTCCACTACAAAAAACTACAGAAGTAATGTTTTCGACTTTTGCAGAGAAGTCATCAATAAGTTCCTTAAAGCCTCCGTTGGCCATTTCATCAATCGATGAAACGCAGGCAGGATGTCTCAATAAGCTTTTAGGAGTAAAAATAATCAATGGTTTTCTAAAAGTTCTATGTAATTGTCTTCTTAAAATGTGGAAGTAGTTTGCCGGTGTGGTTACATTGGCAACTTGCATGTTTTCTTCAGCACACATTATTAAGTAGCGCTCCATTCGTCCGCTACTGTGCTCAGATCCTTGCCCTTCGTATCCATGGGGGAGAAGCAATGTTAAGCCGTTTTGACACATCCATTTATCTTCAGCAGCACTCAAGAATTGATCTAATATGATCTGTGCTCCATTGTTGAAATCGCCAAATTGAGCTTCCCAGATGGTTAAACATTTTGGCATTGCTAAACCATACCCATATTCAAAACCCAGAACGCCATACTCTGAAAGCAGCGAGTTGTAAATAGAGAATCTTCCCTGTTTGTCGCTTAAATTTTGAAGAGGAATATATTTCTCTTCTGAATCCTCAACTTTAACGACAGCATGGCGGTGAGAAAAAGTTCCTCTTTCAACATCTTGCCCTGAAATACGAATAGAGAAACCTTCTTCGAGTAATGTGGCATAAGCTAATAATTCACCCATTGCCCAATCCAAGGATATGCCTTCATTAATCATTTTAAGTCTAGCATCGAACAGACGAGTTACTTTTTTAAGAAATTTTTTGTCACCAGGTAATGCGTTAATTGATTTTCCTAATGCTTCAATTTTCTTTTTGTTATAGCTAGTTTTTACGGGTAAAAGAGTATCTCCTGGTTTCGCATTTTCTAAATCCCTCCAAGTATATTTTAAAAACTCTGTAACTTTTGACTTGTTTTGCTTCTTAGCACCTTCAAGCTCTTTTTGCAGTTTAGAGTTATGTTCAGCTGATTCTACTTTAACAGCGCCATCTTGAATAATTCCTTCTCTCAAAAGCTTTTCTCTATAAATATCCCTTGGATTGGCATGTTTGGCTATTGCTTTGTATAGTAACGGTTGAGTGAAACGTGGCTCATCTCCTTCGTTATGTCCATATTTTCGATAACAAAGAAGATCTATAAATACATCCGATTTGAATCGTTGACGATATTCTAGAGCCATTTGGCATGTGTAAACAACGGCTTCAACGTCATCTCCATTGACATGAAAAACGGGAGAGAGCGTAACTTTTGCGACATCAGTGCAATACGTACTTGACCTTGCATCTAAATAGTTGGTTGTAAATCCAATCTGATTGTTAATTACAATATGTATTGTCCCGCCAGTTCTATAGCCATCCAACTGAGCCATTTGGGTCACTTCATAAACAACACCTTGACCAGCTATTGCAGCATCACCATGCACTAAAATAGGAACAATTTTATCTTCATTCTTTAAGTATTTGTCAATTTTTGCGCGAGTAATTCCTTCAACAACTGGATCTACTGCTTCTAAGTGGGAGGGATTTGGAGCAAGAGTCATGTGGACTTTTTTTCCGCTGTCCGCAACAACTTCACAGGAATAACCTAGGTGATATTTTACGTCTCCATCAAAAAGATTTTCTTCAAATTCTTTACCTTCAAATTCATTGAAAATGTCTTCATGTTTTTTATTGAAGATGTTCGCTAAAACATTCAATCGACCTCTGTGAGCCATGCCCATAATAAACTCTTTGATACCTAATTCAGAACCTTTTTCAACTATTGCATCTAATGCAGGAATTAACGATTCTCCTCCTTCGAGTGAAAATCGTTTTTGCCCAACATATTTTTTGTGCAAGAATTGCTCAAATCCAACTGCCTGGTTTAGCTTATGAAGAATATGTTTTTTTTGTTCATTACTGAAATTTGCCTGGTTTTTGGTTTTTGTGAATTTATCTCTTAACCATTCAGTATTTTTTGGTTTACGGATATACATATATTCAACTCCAATAGACGCGCAATAAGTTTTTTCTAAATCGGCCACAATATCTTGCAGAGTAGCTGACCCAAGACCAACTTCATCCCCAGCTTGAAAGGTAGTACCTAAATCTGAATCAGACAATCCGTAATTTTCAATATCTAAATTTGGAGAATACTTTCTCCTTTCTCTCACTGGATTTGTCTTTGTGAATAAATGGCCGCGCGAACGATAGTCATCAATTAATTTGAGAACCTTAAATTCTTTGCTTACGTTTTCAGGAATCGCATCGCCATCCTGAAAGTTGGTTTGGGCCAATTCGTAACCTTCGAAAAACTTTTTCCAACCAAAATCTACTGCATCGTTATTACTTTTATATTGCTGATAAAGAGCTTCAAGTGCAGCAACGTCTCCATTACTAAGGTAAGAATGTTTGTCCATACTTCCAATTCGAATTGTTTAACAAATTTAAAAAAATAGTGTCGAGCAGGCTAGAAAAATCAAGATTCCTTTTGTTGATGCTTGTAATAGTTTCTGGTGATTACTTTCTTTAGTTCTCGTTCTAACACAATTTCTGTAATTATCGCTGCAAATTCCCTTGAGTTGCTGTTTTTGAGCTTTAGATTAATGGCTTCTTCTGGGACATCTATGCGATATAGAACGTTCATTAATTTTTTGTAGTTATTGTTATTTAGTGATTCAATTAACGGCGTAATTTGCATAAAAAGCTCTTCATAGGCTACTTTTTCTTTTCCTGAAAAGATAATTTTGTAGCCGAAAGCATCAAAATCCTTAATGATTTGGTCAGCCGTTTCTTGAATAATGTTAAGTTGATTGTGAAATGTGTGAAGCTGAGAAAGTTGCAATTTTATCGACATTAGGAATCTCGAATCATTAATCTGTTTGCAAAAGTTCTCAACGGTAATTTTCGATCTTCAGGAACATTTATTTTGTCTAAAAATGAAATGGCCGATTTATAATAGCTAGCCATTTCTGTTTCTGTGTGCTGTTGAATCGACAGATCATTATATATTCTAGTTACAATGTCAATTTTTTCGCTATTATCTGTTTCTATTGATCCAAATAGTTTATTAAGTTGCTTTTTTTGTTCAGTAGTCCCAATTTCTGAGGCTTTTAGGCATAAATAAGTTTTTTTATTGCTAATAATATCCCCACCAATTTGTTTGCCAAACTTAGCAGGATCTCCAAAAACATCTAGTAAGTCGTCTTGCAGTTGAAAAGCTATTCCAATGTTTCTTCCAAATTCGTAAATATTGTGCTGATCTTTAGCAGATCCCCCAGCAATAATAGAGCCCGTTTGCAAACTGCAGCCCAATAATACGGCAGTTTTTAACTCAATCATCCTTAGATATTCAGAGATAGACACATTGGTTTCTGTCTCATAGTTCATGTCAAACTGTTGTCCTTCGCACACTTCTATGGCTGTTTTGTTGAATAACTTTAATAGTTGCGCAAGGTATTTATCTTCGCTTTTACAGAGCTCCTGGTATGCACAAACCAACATCACATCACCCGATAAAATGCCAGTATTCTCGTTCCATTTGGTGTGTACTGTGAGTTGATTCCTCCTTTTAGGAGCTTGATCCATAATGTCGTCATGCACTAACGTGAAATTGTGGAAGATTTCAATAGCTAGTGCCTGCGGTATTGCATCTTCAATTGATTTGCCATACATATCGCAAGCCATTAAGAGCAGTACAGGTCGTATTCTTTTCCCACCTAATGAGAGGATGTAAGAAATAGGCTCGTATAGTTGAGGTGGATTATGGCTAAAATCCAATTTGGCGATTTCAGTTTCTATTCTTTCGGTAAGACTAGAAGTGTACAGAGTTAATGTTGGATTCATGATGAAAGTAGACTTTTGAGGTATGCTCCATACCCACTTTTAACCAACGGTGTTGCTAGTTTGTCCAATTGTTCTGGGCCAATAAATCCCATTCTATATGCACATTCTTCAATACAACCTACTTTTAGACCTTGTCGTTCCTCAATTACTTGAACAAATTGGCCTGCTTGCATTAATGAAGGGAAAGTCCCCGTATCTAGCCAAGCAGTTCCTCTATCCATTATTACTACTTTTAGTTTTTCTTGTTCGAGATAAACTTTATTTACATCTGTTATTTCGTATTCTCCCCTTGGGCTTGGTTTTATGTTTTTTGCAATTTGAACAACTTCGTTATTATAGAAATAAAGTCCTGGCACAGCAAAATTCGATTTTGGTTTAGCAGGTTTTTCTTCAATTGAAATAGCAGTATTTACTTCATTAAATTCAACAACACCGTATCGTTCTGGGTCTGAAACATGATAAGCAAATACAACACCTCCATCCGGATTAGTTATGGCTTGAAGTTTTTTTGCTAATCCAGAACCATAGAATATATTATCTCCTAAAATTAGTGCTGCAGAATCTTTTCCAATGAAATTTTCACCCAATACAAAAGCCTGAGCAAGCCCATTGGGAATTTCTTGTATTTTATATTCGAAATTACAACCGAGATTTGAACCATCACCTAATAGTTTTTGAAAGTGAGGCGTGTCATGCGGTGTGGAGATAATTAAAATATCCTTTATTCCAGCCATCATTAAAGAAGACAGGGGATAATATATCATTGGCTTGTCGTATATAGGCATGAGTTGTTTGCTAACGGCCAATGTTAATGGATGCAAACGCGTTCCTGAGCCTCCTGCTAAAATTATTCCCTTCATGTTTTTTCTTCTTCTTGGGGTTGTTCCACAAAAGTAGTCCTATCTTTTTTGATGGTCAAGTTTTCAAGGTCAATGTCTTCTTCTTCATCGATAATTTCTAGTAGTGGTTCTGTAAACGCCTTGTTGGTAATAAATCTATCAAGCGTTAATAGGAAAGATGGAAGTAGGACTAAATTAGCTATCATAGCAACAAGTAGGGTCATTGAAACAAGAACCCCTAGCGCACGAGTTCCGCCAAAATCTGATATCATAAAGACAGAAAAACCAAAGAAAAGCACAATAGAAGTATACATCATGCTAATTCCGGTTTCACTTAACGCATTTAAGACCGACTTTCGAATCTGCCAACCACTTTGTTTCAGCTCTTGTCGATATTTCGCCAAAAAATGAATAGTATCATCAACCGAAATTCCAAAAGCAATGGAGAATACTAAAATAGTAGAAGGCTTTAGAGCGATTCCAAAAAACCCCATTATGCCGCCAGTTACCAAAAGCGGGATTAAATTAGGGATTAGGGAAACGACAACCATTTTCCAAGACCTAAAAAGCAGCATCATTATGAACCCAATTAACACTACTGCTATTGCAAGGCTTAATTTTAGATTTTCAATTAGAAAAGTAGTTCCTCTTAAAAAAGTAATACTAGGGCCAACTATGAGAACCTCATATTTTTCAGGATTAAAGATTGAATCGATTCTTGGATTTAATTCAGCAAAAAGAGCTTCCATTTCTTTTGTGCCAATATCTTTCATCTGCACACTAATTCTTGTGTATTGTTTGGTGCTGTCAATAAACGCCGAAAGCCACTGCTGATTACTTCTAGAATTTGGCAAGTAATCTTTAAACATAGTTTTTTCCCCATTATTGATTAATTTATATCTTTTCGGATTTCCGTTATAAAAGGCTTGTTTGCAAAACTTTACACCGTCAATAATGGAAAGTGGCCGAGAAAATTCTTCATATTCAGAAAGCATCCCATATAATTTATCTATTTTCTTTAATGTTTTATCTGTCGTTGCACGCCTAGGTTTTTTAGCATCAATTGCTATTTCGAAAGGTAAAACTCCTTTAAAATGATCTTCAAAAAACAATAAATCTGTAACTACTTTATGAGAGTTTGGAACGTCATCAACTACGTTTCCTGTTGTTTTTAAAAGGTTCATTCCATAAAGTGAAATAGCTATTAAAAAGCCTGTAATAAGGTAGGTTAGGGTTCTGTATTTTAAAACTATAGTTTCGAAAAACCCCACACTTGCAAGGATCCATTTTTTATCTAAATGTTTTGAATGTCTTGTTTTTGGGTCAGGGAAATAGCTGAAGAATATAGGTACAATGCAAATTGCAATTACGAAAATGAACATTATGCTTATAAATGCTACAATTCCAAACTCTATAAGTAATGGATTTTGAGTAAAGACAAAAGTGAAAAAGCCACATGCAGTCGTAAAATTAGTAAGCAAAGTTGCGTTACCAATCTTTTCAATAACACGGCTCAGTGCTTTCATTTTATTTTGGTGATCTTTAAATTCACTATGAAATTTATTAATCAGGAAAATACAATTAGGCACACCTATTACAATTAGTAACGGCGGAATTAAAGCAGTAAGAATAGTTATTTTATACCCTAGTGTCCCAAGAATTCCAAAATACCATATTACTCCAATGGATACGACTAACATGGAGGTGATAACTGTTTTCGCGGATTGAAAAAAGACGGAAAGTAAAAGTGCCGTAACAAAGACAGATAAGAGGATAAAAATACCTAATTCCTCACGGATCATTTTTGTGACTTCTGTTCTTATATAAGGTAACCCGGAGATATAAGTGGGTATTTTTTGATTTTTTCTAAAAAGGTTAACTTTAT
>CAJQPE010000033.1 GCA_905480125.1 uncultured Flavobacteriales bacterium
TTTCAGAAAGAAGTTGCCGAGCGCATTGCGTCTCCTCCTGGCAGTAAATCTTATGGTGTAATAAGCGTTCTTTTACAGGCATATTATGATATGGAATACTTATTCACAGTTGAGCCCGGGTCGTTCAATCCTCCACCCAAAGTGCGATCTGGGGTTATTCGATTAACACGAAATAACGTACAAAAGTTAGACTGTGATGAGGTTTGGTTTAAACGCATTGTTAAAGCTACATTTAATCAAAGAAGAAAAACGATTCGAAACGGGCTAAAATCTTTACCAAAAGGGATTTTCGAGAGTAACCACATGCTTTTAACTAAACGACCCGAACAACTTTCTGTTACTGAGTTTATAGAACTTACAAAACTTTATTTAAGTCACGCTAATTAGTAAATCTTACCTTTGCTCATTGTAACCGCAGGGTAAGATGAATTTCGAACTAACAAAAGGATTTCTTGCATCGCTCAGAACAGCGATTGAAAAAAATGATGAAAAATTCGTATTGGAGAATATTGTCGATCTCCATCCAGCCGATATTGCAGAAGTACTAGATGAATTAACAACTGAAGAAGGTAAGCAGTTATTTCAACAATTTAATGAGGAAAAAGCAGCAGATGTACTTGTCGAATTAGAAGAAGATGTTCGTGAAAAATTCTTAGCATCACTCTCGTCTAAAGAAATTGCCGAGCAATTTATCGATAACCTAGAATCTGATGATGCTGCTGATGTAATTGGCGAACTTCCAGAAGAGTTAAAAGAAGAGGTAATATCTCACCTTGAAGATGTTGACCAAGCTAGCGACATAGTTGACCTTTTAAACTATGAAGAAGGAACTGCTGGTGCCTTAATGGGAAAGGAAATGATTGCAGTTAAGGAGAACTGGACAATCATGAGGTGCACTAAAGAAATGCGTAAACAAGCAGAAGAAATTGACTTTGTTTATACCGTATATGTAGTTACCGATAAAGAAAAATTAATTGGTACCCTTTCATTGAAAAGGATGTTGTTAACTCCGGCGAAATCAAAAATTACGGATATTTATAATTCTGAGGTCATTTCTATAAGAGCTACCGCTAAAGACGAAGAAGTGGCGCAGATTATGCAAAAATATGACTTAATTGCGCTTCCTGTTATTGATGAATTAGGTAGATTAATTGGTCGAATTACTATTGATGATGTAGTAGATGTAATTCAAGAAGAATCCGAAAAAGATTACCAAATGGCTTCAGGTATTACTGAAGATGTAGAATCTTCAGATAAAGTATGGGTATTAACCCGTGCAAGATTGCCTTGGCTTTTAATTGGTTTATTGGGTGGTGTTTTTGGGGCGCAAGTCATTAGTTTATATGAAACTGATTTAGGTATCCACCCCGAAATGGCATTTTTCATTCCACTAATTGCAGCAATGGGTGGAAACGTTGGAGTGCAATCATCTGCAATTATTGTTCAAGGTTTAGCGAACAACTCACTTGGTTTTGCGGGTATTTTAACGCGTTTATACAAAGAGTTTTTAGTTGGGTTGCTTAATGGATTAATTTGCTCTGCTTTAATTTTAATGTACAACATGGTGTTTTGTGATTCCATGGAATTGAGCTATACAGTTAGTTTAGCACTACTTGCTGTAATTATTTTTGCTGCACTTTTTGGAACATTTATCCCCTTGATTTTGGATAAATATAAGGTCGACCCAGCTTTAGCAACAGGGCCATTTATCACCACAATGAATGACATACTTGGATTGTTTATCTATTTCTATATAGGGAGTTTGATGTATTGACCATTTCTCAATTCTGCTATAAGTTCTTTAGCAGCCTTGACTCCTTTGGAAAAGTCAACTTATCTATCTCTTGATATACTTTTTTATCTGGGGGTTTGATGTCAGCATCCATTCCATAATGCTCCAACGCTTGATTTATATAATCTATAGATAATAGGTCTGTATCAGCTGCAGGTTGGTACCTCGGTTTGTGATACTGCTCATTTTTCAACACCGATACTAATTTGGCATTCTCTAAGTTAGATACAATAGATTGTAATAATCGATAGGGTAATTTAGATTCTTGTTGTATCATATCAAAATCAGGAGCTTCTTTAGCCTCTGAAAATTGTTTGACAACATAGTGCATCACAAAAAGCGTCAATTTTTTTCGGTAATCCAGACTAATCTTATTTGATTCTTCCTCTAATCGATACATTTTTACGTTTTGATGAGCAAAAGATAGTTCACCACCAAATAAAATAATCAACCAACTTAGTTGCAACCAAGCAAGAAAAAGGGGCAAAGCAGCAAAACTTCCATAAATAGCATTATAGCCCGCAACTCCAACTTGAAAACTAATATATCCCCATTGAACCACCTCAAATAAAGTTCCCGCAACTACCGCTGCAAAAAATGCCGATTTCCAAATCACCTTAGTATTCGGCATAACCATGTATACAAGCGCAAGCAAAAGCCAAATAGTTATATAAGGTACCAACTTTAATATAAGATGTGCTCCGTTACTCAAATATTCAAAACCCATCTCCGCCACCAAATCAACTACAGCAGAAGATACTAGTACTGTTGCACTACTCGCTACAATTAGCAAAATAGGTCCCAAAACCATAATTGCTAAATACTCAGTGAATTTTTTGATTAATGATCTGTCTTTTGTTATTCCCCAAATTGAATTAAACGACCTCTCGATATTACCTAAAACTTTAATTACAGACCAAAACAAAACAACCACACCTACCCCTGCAATTATACCGCCCTTCGTGTTTTCCAGCATCTTGTGTGAAAATTCCATTACGTTTTGGGCGATCTCTTGATGCGCTCCCATACTTTCTCTTAACATATTGTCAATTGCTTGCTCCATTCCAAAACCTTTTGCAATTCCAAAAATCATTGCGATAACTGGAACAAAAGAAAGTAAAGAATAGTATGTCAATGCGGAGGCTTGGAGCACACATCGATCTTCATTAAATCCTTTAAGTGCCATTACGACAATCCGCACCTGATTGACTAAGAATAATTTAGATTTAGGCAGTTCTTCTATTTCTTTTTGCCAAATTTCTTTTTGAAAATAATATTTGATTTTCTGAATCACAAAGACAAAGCTAAAACATTTGAAGCTTTGAGAGAAGTGCTCTAATAATGTATATTCGCTATCTTGAATAAGATTAAAAAAATATTAGTTGTTGTTGGTACTCGTCCTAACTTCATTAAGGTAACACAGTTCAAAAAAGTTGTTGCAAAATACCACCCTCAATTTGATTTGAAAATTGTGCATACTGGCCAGCATTATGACGAGAAAATGGCAAATATCTTCTTTGAACAATTTGAATTAACACCAGACTATTTCCTTAGCATAGGTAAAGGAACACCAATCGGTCAAATGGCTGCCATTATGATTGAGCTTGAGAAGCTTTTGCTTCATACTTTTCAAGCCGATTTAATGATTGTGCCTGGTGATGTAAACTCAACTCTTGCTTCGGCTTTGGTAGCGAACAAAATGGGGATTCAACTGGCTCATCTTGAAAGCGGATTACGCTCATTTGACAATACAATGCCAGAAGAATGGAATAGGCTCTTAACCGATGAATTATCGAATTACTATTTCGTAACCGAAGAAAGTGGATTAAATCATCTAAAATCAGAAAATAAAAATGGAGAGCTATTTCATGTTGGAAACACCATGATTGACACAATGGTAGGTTTCGAAAAACAAATTCAAGCTAGCCAAATTCTAACTGAATTAGAACTTAAGAAGGACCAGTTTGTGCTTATGACAATACACCGCCCATCAAATGTTGACTCTAAAAAAGGGCTTATCAAACTAATCGATTTACTTGAATATTTAAACGGGAAATTGAAAATAGTTTTTCCTATTCATCCTAGAACTGCTCAGCGTATTAAAGATTATGGACTAGCCGATGAGTTTAACAAGTTACAATCACTTGTCCGAACTGAGCCAATGAGCTATTTCGATTTTCAAAAACTAGTTGCTGATTGTAATTGTGTACTAACTGATAGCGGCGGTATACAGGAAGAAACTACCTTTCGCCAGAAACCATGTTTAACCCTTCGTGAAAATACCGAACGTCCTATAACAATAGATATAGGAACCAATACACTCGTGCCATTTGAAATTGAGGCAATCAAAGAACATTTAGAAGCAATCTTCCGGGGCAGCTATAAAGCAGGTAAGATTCCGCCCTTATGGGATGGAATGGCTACAAAACGCATTCTTGACATACTCGCTTCTAAATGAAAATTCTTTACTATTCTGGGCACCCTCACCTTAGTTTAGCAAGTCCATCTGGTTATGGAACTCACATGAGAGAAACCATTAAGGCATTTGAAGAATTAGGGCATGAGGTTCTTCCTGTAATTATCGGCGGGGATATATTGCCTATTACTGAAGAGCATTCTCTTGCTGCAAATAACCCTTTAAAAGAAGCTATTCGGAAATTTATACCAACTTACATCTGGGAAACCTTGAAGGATGTCCAACTGAAAAAAGTAGAAGCTCGATCCTATCAAAAGTTAATGAAAGAACTGTCTAACTTTCACCCTGACCTGCTTTATGAGCGTGGTGCCTACCTTACCCAATCGGGCATGAATGCCGCTCGAGAGAATAAAATCCCATATTTTGTGGAATTCAACGCTCCCTTTGTGGAAGAGCGTATTGCCTTTGCTGGGCGCTCTTGGTTTAATAACGAAGCCAATTCAATCGAAAAGGAACAATTAATAACTTGCGATAAATTGATTGTTGTTTCCTCTGCCCTAAAAACGTATTATAATGAAAAATCAGATGTCTCGAATAAAACTATCATCACTCCCAACGCCATTAACTTAGACACAGCGCCTCTCAATAATTCTAATTTTACGATTGAAGAAATCACGGTAAATGATTTAGTTATCGGTTTTGTAGGGTCCATTTTTCCTTACCATGGAGTCCAAGATATTATATCTATTTTTCCTAGCCTAAAAGCACGTTACTCTAACGTTAAATTATTAATTGTTGGAGGAGGGGAAATACTTAACAATCTTCGGCAGCAGGTAAATGATATCGGAGCTAATCTCGATATTATTTTCACAGGTAGTGTGCCACATGCTGAAGTGTTCAACTACATCAATCTGATGGATATTACGGTGATGCCTAATTCCAATTGGTATGGGTCGCCGGTCAAAATATTTGAATATGCTTACATGAACAAAGCTGTAATAGCCCTAAATAATGGGCCAATGAATGATGTTATGGAGCACGAAAAAGATGGGCTATTGATTGAATCGAATTTGGCCTCATTAGAAGATGCCTTGATTACGCTTATCGGAGACGAATCGCTGAGAACTGCCTATGCGCAACATTTTCATGATAAAGTCGTCAAACATCATACTTGGGTTAAAATGGGGGAAAAAATTCTCAAAGATTTTATCCATCAGTCCGAGTAAAAAGGAATAAGCCTACTATCTTTGCAAAATGGTTTCTGTAAATAATGTACACGTTCAATTTTCAGGAAATGACCTTTTTAAAGGAATTTCTTTTGTTGTTAACGAGAAAGATCGTATTGGTTTAGTCGGTAAAAACGGTGTTGGTAAATCAACATTAATGAAAATTATGGCTGGGCAACAGGTACCTGAATCTGGCGGAATAACTATACCCGAAGGAAAATCAGTTGGCTATCTTTCTCAAGATATTCACATAAATTCTGATAAATCAATATTAGAAGAAACACTATCCGTTTTGCAAGATGTTAATGCCATTCAAGCGGAAATTGATTCAATTACCAAAGAGCTAGAATCAAGAACTGATTATGAAAGCAATTCATACATAGACCTGATTACACAATTAACCGATGCTCATGAAACCCTCAACAATGCTGGAGGAGATAAACTAGAGGGTGAAGCAGAAAAAATATTAAAAGGATTGGGATTTCCCCAATCTGATTTTACACGTCCTGTATCTGAGTTTAGTGGAGGCTGGCAAATGCGTGTTGAGCTCGCGAAATTGCTATTACAAATGCCCTATTTACTCTTACTCGACGAGCCTACTAACCACTTGGACATTGAGTCAATAATGTGGTTGGAAAATTTCTTTCAATCCTACCCAGGTGCCATTATGATGGTTTCGCATGATAGAATGTTTTTAGATAATGTCACAAACAGAACAATTGAAATAGTTTTCGGAAAAACCCATGATTATAAGGTTTCTTATTCTAAGTATTTT